>CAYRPK010000136.1:0-4326 GCA_964426175.1 uncultured Eubacteriales bacterium
AACCTTTGCATATCCGTAACCCGGCAGGTCAACAAAACGACAGGTATTATCAATATTATAATAATTTATGGTAACAGTCTTGCCGGGAGTCGCCGACACACGTGCCAAGGCTTTACGGTTAACCAGCACATTGATAAGCGAGGATTTTCCGACATTTGATTTACCTGAAAAAGCAATTTCAGGTACAGTTCGTTTAAGTAATTGATCCTTTCTCCCTGCGGAGATCTCTAAAGTGATATTATTAAAATTCATGTGCGGAAAGCCTCCAATCTGTAATTACTGTGTTACATAAATAGGCTTTGCTTCATCTGTAGTAATAATAACAGAATCGACAGTCTCTGCTTTTTCAAGTGCAATATTAAGCACTTCGCCGACGTTCTTTACGGCTATAAATTCAATTGAATCAAGTACAGTTTTATCAATATCGTGCAAATCCGCATAATTACGCTGCGGAATAATGACTGTCTTCATGTTGCCCGCGTATGCAGCCATAACCTTTTCTTTAAGTCCGCCGATAGGTAAAACGCGTCCGCGCAGAGTGACCTCACCCGTCATTGCAACTGATTTTATAAAGGGACGGTTAGTAAGAGCTGAAACTATGGCTGTTACTAATGTAATACCTGCTGAGGGACCGTCTTTAGGAGTTGCGCCGTCAGGAATATGAATATGAATATCACGATTTTTATAAAAATCAGGGTCAACATTAAGTGAAGAGCAATTTGCTCTGATATAACTTATAGCGGCATGGGCAGATTCTTTCATAACTTCTCCCAACGAGCCTGTTAGCTCAAGCTTTCCCGTGCCTTCCATAACATTGACTTCAATTCTAAGCATTACACCGCCGACAGAGGTCCAAGCAAGGCCGTTTGCAATGCCGACCTCATTATCACCGTCGAATTTTTCGGGTAAATACTTAATAGGACCTAACATTTCCTCAAGAAGTGCATCTGTAATGGCAACAACCTTCACAGTATTTTCAGCTATGATTTTAGCAGATTTTCGGCATATTGACGCAATCAGTCGTTCAAGCTGACGCACACCGGATTCGCGCGTATATCCGGAAATCAATTTTTCTATCATTTGTTCGCTGAATTTTAGTATACGCTTATTTAAGCCGTACTTTTTAAGCTGTTTTGGCAAAATATGACTTTTTGCAATGTTAAGTTTTTCTACAGGAGTATATGAAGTAAGCTCAATAATCTCCATTCTATCAAGAAGAGGCTCAGGAATTGTGTCAAGCGAATTTGCCGTAGTGACAAACATTATATTGCTTAAATCAAAAGGAACCTCAATATAATGGTCAACAAAGGTAGAATTCTGTTCTGCATCTAAAACTTCAAGCAGTGCGGAAGCAGGGTCTCCCCTGAAATCGCCGCCCAATTTATCAATTTCATCGAGTAAAATGAGAGCGTTATTACTTTTAGCAGTATTTAGAGCAGTTATAATTCTTCCGGGCATTGCGGCAACATAGGTTTTTCTGTGACCTCGAATTTCTGATTCGTCCTTGACACCTCCGAAAGATATACGTGCAAATTTTTTATTCATCGCCGCAGCTACTGAGCGAGCAACAGATGTTTTACCTGTTCCCGGAGGTCCGACAAGACAAAGAATGTCCCCTTTAACATCGGGTGAAAGCTTTTTGACGGCAACAAACTCAAGTATTCGTTCCTTGACCTTTTCTAATCCGTAGTGGTCGCGGTCTAAAATTTTACGTGCTTTTGCAACATCGTAGCAGTCCTTTGTAGACTTATTCCACGGCAGATTTAATACTGTATCAAGATATGTCCTGATAACACCCGATTCGTGTGCACCCATAGGAGCTTTGCTGAGCTTGTCAACTTCCTTGCGGAGTTTTTCAGCAACCTCCTCCTTTAATTCAAGGCTATCAATTTGCTCGAGATACTTATGTACCTCCTCCTGAGGATCATCATCTTCTACGCCAAGCTTTCGGTTAAGCTGCTTGATCTGTTCTCTGATATAGTAATCTCTTTGGTTTTTATCAAGAGCAGCACGAACCTTTTCATGTATGTCGTGCTCCATTTCAATTATTTCGGTTTCACGTTCTAATATACCCGATACAAGCTCAATACGCTTTAATGGGTCAAGCTCCTCTAAAACCGCCTGCTTGTCCGTAAAATTTATGGGGATATTATTAGCAATATAATCAGACAGTGTTGCAATATCCTGCGATGCCAGGACTCGTAAAAGAATTTCTTGGGGCAAACGTTCGATGACTTGAGCATATTCGTCAAAAGCATCCTGTGCAACGCGTAATGCCGCGTCATATTTAATATGGGCATCATAAATGTTGTTATTGTATTTCTCTTTAAGCTCAGTCAAGGTTGCAGAAAGCATTTTTCCGTTATCAAAAAAATCATTTAAACGTGCTCTGCAAATACCTTCAACAGTAACCCTCAATCCATTATTTGGAATTTTTACTATCTGTCGTATGGTAGCAATAGTTCCAATTTTATAAATTTCATTTTCGTTCGGGTCTTCAACAGTAAGATCCTTTTGAGTACATAAAAATGCAATTCTATCATTATTAAAGGCATATGTAACAGCAGCCTTAGATTTTTCTCTGCCCACATCAAAGGTAAGAACAGTTTTTGGAAAAACCGTTAATCCTCGCAGAGCCACAAGAGGAAAAATTATATCATTATTATTCATCAGCTGACCATCTCTTTCTCATGTCAGTAAATTATAATTCAAGGCAACCTCAATAAAGGCTGCCTTATTTTAATTACGAAGCGGATTTTCTCTTTGTACCTGAGGGTTGCATATTGAATCTGTGCGGAGTTTTATCAGGATTGCGTAAGATTTCGGCTGAACCACCTTCAAGCACGCACTTCTCATCAATAATGATTTTATCAACAGTATAATCGGATGGCGCAGTATACATGATATCAAGAAGAGTACGTTCAATAACCGTACGAAGTCCGCGCGCTCCCGTCTTAAGCTTGATACATTCGTCAGCAATTGCACAAAGTGCTGATTCCGTGAATTCAAGAATTATGTCATCAAGCATAAAGAGCTTTTTATACTGCTTTACAAGAGAATTTTTGGGTTCATTAAGAATTCTAATGAGTGATTCTCTGTCAAGATGCTCAAGTGTATTAATAACAGGCAACCGACCCACAAGCTCGGGAATCAGACCGAATTTTACGAGGTCCTGAGGTATTACATGCTGAAGCAACGCTTCAGTATCGGTATTCGCGGCTACAGCAGTGTTATCTGAATTAAAACCGATGCTTGCTTTACCCAAGCGATTACCGATTACCTGTTCAAGTCCCTCAAATGCACCACCGCAAATAAATAGAATATTCTTAGTATTTATCTGCAATAACTGCTGTTGAGGATGCTTGCGTCCTCCTTGAGGAGGAACAGATGCGACAGTACCTTCAATAATTTTAAGAAGTGCTTGTTGAACACCTTCACCGCTTACATCTCGCGTAATTGAAGTATTTTCGGATTTACGTGCGATTTTATCAATTTCGTCAATATAGACAATACCGATTTCGGCTAATTCAATATCATAATCGGCAGCCTGAATAAGCCTTAATAAGATATTTTCTACATCGTCACCTACATAACCGGCTTCAGTTAAAGTGGTTGCGTCAGCAATAGCGAAGGGTACATTCAGCATTTTTGCCAAAGTCTGAGCAAGGTAGGTCTTACCAACACCGGTCGGTCCGAGAAGAAGTACGTTGCTCTTCTGAAGCTCAACCTCATCGGCAGTCATGGATTTTTTAGAAGCGGCATCACCAAATACACGTTTATAATGGTTATAAACTGCAACAGAAAGTGCAACCTTTGCCTTATCCTGACCGACAACATATTCATCGAGCTTCTTTTTCATATCCATGGGACGGGGTAAATTTTTAAGAACTTCAGTCTGTTCATGGCTATGTCTGTTATTCATTATTTCAACGCAAACATCAACGCAGTTGTTGCAAATATATACTCCGTTGTTTGCAATCATCTGACGAACTTCGTCCTGAGATTGACCGCAAAAAGAACAGTATATTTGATTGTTTCCGTTATCGGACATGTGTGTTCACCTGCTTTATCAGTTAATGCTTTGAAATGATTTTATCAATCAGACCGTAATCAAGCGCTTGCTTTGCAGTCATAAAATTATCGCGCTCAGTGTCGCTCTCGATTTGCTCAAGAGGCTTGCCCGTATTAGCAGCAAGAATGATATTAAGCTTTTCCTTAGTGCGTAAAATATGGTCAGCGTGAATCTTAATATCGGTTGCCTGACCCTGCATTCCGCCAAGGGGCTGATGAATCATAACTTCACTGTTAGGTAGGGCATAACGTTTG
>CAYRPK010000137.1:0-4266 GCA_964426175.1 uncultured Eubacteriales bacterium
ATGGCTTGAAAGAGCAGGTTTTACTGGGTGTTACGGGTAGTGGTAAGACCTTCACAATGGCAAACATCATAGCCAAAGTCAACCGTCCTACACTCGTGTTGGCACATAACAAAACGCTTGCTGCGCAGTTGTGCTCTGAATTTCGGGAATTCTTCCCTAACAATGCAGTTGAATATTTTGTTTCCTACTACGACTATTATCAGCCCGAAGCATATATTCCGCAGACGGATATGTATATCGAAAAGGATTCCGCAATTAATGATGAGATAGAAAAACTGCGTCATTCGGCGACTGCGGCGCTGTCTGAGCGAAATGACGTCATTATCGTGACCTCGGTTTCGTGCATATATTCACTCGGTGACCCTATTGATTACCGCAATATGGTCTTATCCTTGCGCGTCGGTATGACGGTAGACAGAGATGAGCTACTAAAAAAGCTTGTTACGCTTCAGTATGACCGTAACGATATCAACTTTACCCGTAATAAATTCCGCGTTCGCGGAGATGTTGTTGAGATTTTTCCTGCATATTCAAATGAGATTGCAGTGAGGGTAGAATTTTTCGGTGACGAAATCGACCGCATAAGCGAGATAAATTATTTAACGGGTGAGGTTAAGGGGTTCGTTTCGCATATTGCCATTTATCCTGCGTCTCATTATATCGTACCGCCCGATAAAATGGAGGCGGCCATTGAAGAAATCGAACGCGAGCTTGAGGAAAGAATTGCTTTCTTTAAAGCCGAAGGCAAGCTGCTTGAAGCACAGAGGATAGAGCAGAGAACTAAATACGATATCGAAATGATGCGTGAGATAGGCTTTTGCAAAGGAATTGAAAGCTATTCACGCGTGCTTTCGGGCAGAAAGGCTGGTACTCCGCCCTTTACGCTGCTTGATTATTTCCCAGATGACTTTCTTATGTTTATTGATGAAAGCCACGTGACTGTTTCACAGGTCAGAGGCATGTATGCAGGTGACATGGCGAGAAAGAAAAATTTAGTCGATTACGGTTTCCGTCTGCCCTCGGCATATGATAACCGTCCGCTCAACTTTAATGAATTTGAGGAAAAGGTCAATCAGGTAGTATTCGTCAGCGCAACGCCTAACGAATATGAACGCTCGCACAGTGCTGTCATTGCGGAGCAGGTCATTCGTCCCACGGGTTTGCTTGATCCTGAGATAGAGGTGCGACCTACTGACGGGCAAATTGAAGATGTCATTTCTGAGATAAATCTTCGTGTAGAAAAGAAAGAGCGTGTTTTGGTGACAACGCTGACCAAAAAGATGGCGGAGGATTTTTCACGCTATCTTGAAAATGTGGGTATAAACGGTCGGTATATGCATCACGACATTGATACTATAGAGCGAATGGAAATAATCAGAGACCTTCGAATGGGTGAGTTTGACGTCTTGGTCGGTATAAATTTGCTTCGTGAGGGACTTGATATACCCGAAGTTTCCCTTGTTGTTATAATGGATGCGGATAAAGAGGGATTTTTGCGAAGTGAGACTTCGCTTATACAGACTGTCGGCCGCGCCGCGCGTAATGCGGAGGGCAAGGTAATCATGTATGCTGACAGTGTTACACAGTCTATGGAGCGTGCCATTACCGAAACCTATCGCAGAAGAAAAAAGCAGATGGAATATAATGCGGCTAACGGCATTGTTCCTCAGACCATTAAAAAGGATATCAGAGAAATACTCGAGATATCTACCAAGGAGGATAAAAAGCTCCGCGGTAACGGTTCTAAGCAGCTTACAAAGGCGGAAAGACTTGCGCTTATTGATAAGCTGACTCGTGAGATGAAGGCGGCATCAAAGATGCTTGAATTTGAGCATGCGGCATATCTCAGAGATAGAATTAAAGAGCTAACGGGAGAGAAATAATGAAAAACGAAAACATAGTTATAAAGGGTGCAAGGGAGCACAACCTTAAAAATATAGATATTACCATACCGCGCGACAAGCTTGTTATTTTTACGGGACTTTCGGGCAGCGGTAAATCCTCCCTTGCATTTGATACAATTTATGCAGACGGTCAGCGAAGATACGTTGAAAGTCTTTCTTCGTATGCAAGAATGTTCCTTGGACAGATGGACAAGCCGGATGTTGATTCTATTGAAGGACTTTCTCCTGCAATTTCCATCGACCAAAAAACCACTTCAAAAAATCCCCGTTCGACCGTCGGTACCGTTACGGAAATTAACGATTATCTTCGTCTTCTTTTTGCGAGAATAGGAATTCCGCACTGTCCTGTTTGCGGAAGAGAGATATCTCAGCAGACCATAGACCAGATAACCGATGAGGTTTTTTCTCTTCCCGAGGGCAGTAAAATTCAGGTGCTCGCGCCTGTAGTTCGCGGAAGAAAGGGCGAACATCAAAAGATATTTGAACAGGCCAAGAAAAGCGGCTATGTCAGAGTCAGAGTAGACGGAATTATCTATGATTTAGCCGAGACCATTTCTCTTGAGAAGAATATAAAGCATAGTATAGAAATTGTAGTTGACCGTCTTATAGTTAAGCCTGAGATTCGTTCACGCCTTGCCGATTCTCTTGAAACTGCGGTGGGACTTGCAGACGGGCTTGCCGTAATTGATGTTATCGGCGGAGAAGAGATGCTCTTTTCCATGAATTTTGCCTGTCCCGACCACGGATTTTCTATGCCGGAATTAACACCGAGAATGTTTTCCTTTAACAGTCCTCAGGGTGCCTGTCCCAAATGTACGGGCTTGGGTGTATTCTTAAAGGTAGACGAGGATCTGGTAGTACCCAATAAAAACCTTACCATAAGAGAGGGTGCAATCAGAGGAAGCGGCTGGAATAAGCTTGAGGACGGCTCGGTTGCAAAGATGTATTTTGAAGGACTTGCAAAGCACTACGGCTTTAATTTTGACACCCCGTTTAAGGATTTGCCAGTTAAAGCTCAAAAGGCGCTCCTTTACGGTACAGGGGAAGAAAAATTCGAGGCGGTGCGCTCCTTCGGCGGTCAGTCAGCAGGTAAATATATGACTTCTTTTGAGGGAGTTATCAATAATCTTGAGCGCAGATATAAAGAAACCACAAGCGATTGGGCGCGGTGGGATATTGAAAATTATATGAGCGAGGAAACCTGCCCTGAATGTAACGGCGCACGACTCAGTAAAGATATGCTTGCGGTAACAGTAAGCGGAAAAAACATTGATGAAGTCTGCCGCCTTTCGGTCAATGACGCTATTGATTTTATCAGTAATCTGAAATTAACCGAAAAAGAAAAGATGATTTCTGAGCTTATTATTAAGGAAATTCTTGCGCGCCTTGAATTTATGAAGAATGTTGGACTTGATTATCTTTCACTGTCGCGCGCATCGTCAACGCTTTCGGGCGGCGAAAGTCAAAGAATTCGTCTTGCAACGCAGATAGGCTCATCGCTTATGGGAGTCATATATATTCTCGACGAACCGAGTATAGGTCTGCATCAGCGTGATAATGATAAGCTTATTGCTACCCTTAAAAGGCTTCGCGATTTAGGCAATACTCTTATAGTTGTCGAGCATGATGAGGATACCATGCTCAATTCCGATTATATCGTGGACATAGGTCCCGGCGCAGGGGTTCACGGCGGTGAGATAGTATGTGCAGGCACTCCTGATGAAATTATGGCTTGTGAAAATTCCGTAACAGGTCAGTATTTAAGCGGTAAAAAGAAGATTGCATTACCCAAGAAACGCAGAAAGGGTAACGGAAAAAGCATAAAAATAGTCGGTGCCAGCGAAAATAATCTTAAAAATGTAAGCGTTAAATTCCCTTTAGGGGTGTTTAACTGTGTTACGGGAGTTTCGGGCAGTGGAAAATCCTCTCTTGTCAATGAAATTTTATATAAGCGCTTGGCGGTGGAATTAAACGGCTCGCGCCTTAAGGTCGGCAAGCACAAGGATATTATCGGCATTGATGAAATTGATAAGATAATCAATATCGACCAATCACCCATTGGCAGAACGCCTCGTTCCAATCCTGCCACATATACGGGAGTTTTCACCGATATTCGCGAGCTTTTTGCTCAGACACAGGAAGCAAAAATAAGGGGATATAATTCGGGCAGATTTTCATTTAATGTAAAGGGCGGCAGATGTGAAGCATGTCAGGGTGACGGTATTATAAAGATAGAAATGCATTTTCTTTCTGATGTGTATGTACCGTGTGAGGTCTGCAAGGGTAAACGCTACAACCGCGAAACCTTAGAGGTGAAATACCGAGGCAAGACTATTTATGACGTGCTTGAAATGACTGTCGA
>CAYRPK010000138.1:0-4260 GCA_964426175.1 uncultured Eubacteriales bacterium
AAGGGGCGAGCCGTACTTTTTATCTAAAACAACGTTTCTGCCCTTGGGACCCATTGTGATCTTAACAGTATCTGCAAGCTGGTCAATACCCTTCTGTAATGACTTTCTTGCTTCCTCACCGTAAATAATCTGTTTTGCCATTTATATTACCTCCTTATTCAACTATTGCCAGAATATCACTCTGACGAACAATAACATACTCGGTACCGTCAATCTTAATTTCAGTTCCCGAATACTTACTCATGATAACCTTATCTCCTACCTTAACGGTCATAGGAATAGTCTTACCGTCCTGTACTTCACCGGGACCAACTGCAATAACTTCAGCAATCTGAGGCTTTTCCTTAGCGGTACCCGCTAAAATAATTCCGCTCTTAGTAGTTTCTTCTGCTTCGACCATTTTTGTAACAACACGGTCTGAAAGGGGTTTAAGTGTCATATTAAATTCCTCCAATATTCGTTAGTTAGCACTCTTTACTTTCGAGTGCTAACTAATTTTAGCACTGTTTATCTCCTTTGTCAATACCTGACAACTAATTTTTGCAAAGATGTCAAAAAAAATTGCAAAAATTATTTACTTTACTATTATATTCCAAAGTGCTATAATTTATCGGTAAAGGATTGGTTAAATTGAGCAATAAAAAATATTCTTTTAGTTTACCGCAAAATAAAACGGCGTTTAAAGACGGGTTAAAGGACGGAACTCCCATCGGTTTAGGTTATTTCGCAGTCTCATTTTCTCTTGGTATCGTTGCGAGAAATGCGGGGCTTACTCCGTTTCAGGGACTGTTGGCAAGCTTCCTCTGCAACGCCTCTGCCGGTGAGCATGTTGGTTTTACAATGATTGCCGCAAGCGCCACTTATATCGAAATTGCTCTTGCAATTCTCATTGCAAATGCGAGATATCTGCTTATGAGCTGTGCTTTAAGCCAAAAAGCAGCACCCGATTTGCCTCTGCATCACAGAATGATTGTAGCTTTTGATATAACTGATGAGCTTTTCGGCATAACAATCGCAAGAGACGGTTATCTTAATCCTTATTATACCTATGGCGCAATGACGACCTCTATCCCCTTTTGGGCGATAGGTACTATGCTTGGAGTTATTGCAGGTAATCTTTTACCGCTCAGACTTGTAAGTGCATTAAGCGTGGCGCTCTACGGAATGTTTTTGGCTGTCATTATCCCTCCTGCGAGAAAAGATAAGGTTATTACAGGAATAATCGTAATTTCCTTTGCATTAAGCCTTGCCGCATCATATATACCTTATATTTGTGACCTTGCCGAAGGCACCCGTACCGTTATTTTAACGGTAATCATAGCCTCTGCTGCGGCAATCCTTTTCCCAAAAACGGAAGGGAGCGGTGAAAATGAGCAGTAATACATATATCTATATTTTTATAATGGCGGCTGTATCTTATGCGATACGTGTTTTGCCTATGACGGTCATAAGAAAAGAAATTAAAAGCACCTTCATTCGTTCATTTTTATATTATGTTCCATACGTTACCCTTGCGGTGATGACATTCCCTGCCATAACGGCGGCAACTCAAAGCATATATTCCGGAATAGCCGCGCTTATTATTGGTATTATCGCCGCGTGGAAAGGCTTTGATTTGTTAAAGGTGGCTATCACCTGCTGCAGTGTAGTTTTTATACTTGAGCTATTCTTGATTTAAAAAAATGCCCACCAAAATAATTTGGTGAGCATTTTTCATCCTGAAATCATTGTTTCCTTTTCTAATTGCTTTATTTCTCTGTTAAGCTTTTGAATTTTAGCAATGCATGGAGTAATTAATAACACCATAAGAATAGAAAGTATCAAATAAAATATACTAATGAAATTAATAGTAAAGCTATTCATAAAAATAATTAATTGAAGTATATATAGCAGTAAAAGTACTGTGTATAAAGTGACTAAAGCTTTATGCTCTTTTTTTAGACCTTTTAAGTACTTAATTTTAGAAATATTATCAGAAAAAATTTCAAAAGGTCCGTTAGTAATTTTCTTTCTTAAATAGACAAAATTTCCTCTTAGGGAAATATATTCAACGCCGGATTCACATAAGAAAGTAATATAGCTTTTAACATTACCGCCGGTGATAGATTTATCTAAATATAAAACCTTGATACCGTATCGCGTATCAGGCGTGCAAGTAGCAAATTCATATTTAAATGGTTTTACCGACACAAGTACCCAACCGTTACTCGCCATTTCATTTAGCCACGCTTCTTCTTTTTCCAAATTCCAAACCCAAAACACCTTACGTATAATCTTATTCATCAACATCCCTCCATAAAAGCATATTACCGTTTTGGACAAGCTCATTAAGACGCTTGTATTCTGCTTTTAATACATTAAGCCCTAAATCAGTTATAACATATTCTTTTCTGCGATTACATTCTTCGCAAGACAAAGCAACGATCCAACCTTTTTCCAAAAGTGTATTAATCGCACCGTAGAGCGTGCCTGCCGCTAAATGCACACGTCCACCGGATAATCTTGCAACATTCTGTATAATACCGTAGCCGTGCATTGAATTTAACAAAGAGAGCAAGATATAATATACCGCCTCTGTCAGCACTATATTCGACATAACACCACCGCCTATCCTACATCGTCGTCCGTTATATCGGCTTCCGATATATTATTATAACATTGTAAATTATATTTGTCAACAACAAATATAGTCAAAATAAAAAGCTAACTGAGTTTTAGTTTTAGTTCAGTTAGCTTTTTATTTAAATAGCGGAAATCATGTCAAGTATCTGCTGTTTAGAGTGAAAACCAATAGCTTTATTAAGAGCTTTTCCATCTTTAATTACAACCAAAGTAGGTATACTTTCGATACCGAAGGCTTCGGCTAATGCCATTTCTTCATCAACATTGATTTTACCGACTTTTATTTGGGGATTTTCCTCTGCTATCTCCTCCATTACAGGAGCTATCATCTGACAGGGTCCGCACCAGGTTGCCCAAAAATCCAAAAGTACGGTTTTTTCGCTTTTAATTACTTCATTTTCAAAATTTGAAGCAGTAATTTTAATTGACGCCATAAGTAAACTTCCTCTCAATCTTTACTTTTATAATAAAGCATGCAGTGACAATATCCCTCAAACTCAGGATCCGCAATCTGTTGTTTGAATTCTTCACACATGCATTTAAACTCTTCCTTTTTGCCTAAGCGGCACGGACAGTATCCACCCTTTGCCTTAAGTCCCTCTCGAATTCTGTCTACAACCTTTTTATCATTATTAAGCCTTACAGCCAATTATTTCACCTCTGTTATATATAATAACCGCCATTTTAAAAATCAATCGGCAATTCCCTTTTTTGCTTTAATTTTTTCGCCGAACATATCAAGGCAAACAGCTATGAAAAATCCTACCGCAAAGCAGATAAAACAAAACGCAGCCTGACCGAAAGAGACATAAGATTTCGGGATAATCAGCAAGGTCGATGCGATAACAACGCCGTTTACCGCATGGCATGCAATTGAATTGAATTTTTCAAATAGTCCGTTTACGAGCCGCGCAAGAAGAATTACTGTAAGCGCAACTCCAGCTATCAACGGAATAATAACACCCAAATCAAGTGATGCGATACCGTCTGTCATTTGCTCATAAAGTCCTACAAAAATTAAAATCGAAGATGAGCTTAATCCGGGAACTACCATGCTAAGTCCCCACACAAGCCCGCAAAATGCAAACCAAGGCGACCAGCTTTGAGCCGTAATATTTAACTCGATACCGTTATTAAGAAAATATAAGAATGAAAAAACTACAGTTATACTAAGCGCAAAGCCTATCCATGAGCCGTTACCGCTACCTTCTTTTTGAGCATCGCGAAAAAGCTGAGGAAGTGTTCCCATTATAAGTCCAACAAAAAGACATATAGCATAAATCTCAAAGAGTGCAAACAGCACCGATAGTACCTTAGCAAAAATGACAAATCCCAAAGCCCAACCTAAGATAAAAGGAATAAACAAACGGTAAAACTTAGGAAACGCCTTAAACGGATGGGATAAAAGCTCCATCATCGGTCTGTATATTCCAAAGGTTACAAGTAAAACACCACCGCTGATACCGGGCAGAATAGCTCCTCCGCCCACTAACATTCCCTGAATAACATGTAATATCCACTGACCAAAGGTCATATCCTCACCTAATAAAAAGCTCTTTAATTTCCCCATAGGTACACCTCATTGACACTGTATGATATTTCGTCTGCTCTGACAGACGCAACGGTTCCGAGAACAAG
>CAYRPK010000139.1:0-4170 GCA_964426175.1 uncultured Eubacteriales bacterium
GACGAACGCAGAGCTTTTCGGGAAGCTCCTCGATGCCGCCGTGAGTTACCCATGCAACCTCGGGAGCAAAGCCTTCTACGTGATCTTTTTCCTTCTGAAGAAGACTTTCGGGAATGAACATAGGCATCATGACATTTTCATGACCCGTTTCCTTGAATTTTTTATCCAAGTTATCGCGTATATTCTCCCACAGTGCACAGCCATAGGGACGAATAATGGTACAGCCCTTAACTCCGGAATAGGAGGCAAGCTCCGCTTTAATTACCACGTCGGTATACCATTTAGCAAAATCCTCTTCCATAGAGGTTATCGCTTCGACCTGCTTTTTGTTGTCAGCCATAATTTATGACCGTCCTTTCATATCTATATATTTATTTTTCATCCTGAATAACGGCACGCATAACTGCCTCCGTTGACAGTTCTTCAAATTCGCCGCGCGAAACACTGACTTTTATGTCAACTGCCTTAAAGCCTTGTATCTCTTCAGCAAATATCCACGGTAAACGGTTTTTACCCAATGGTATGGAAAAATACTTCTGAATTGCAATTCTGTTGCCGAGCATGTCAAAATGATGGTTACGGCAAAGCCTGAGCCGCCAACCGTCAAGCGTAATATCGGCTATGTTATGCCGTTCGCCGCAGATAACTGCGCCGCTTTCGCTTTTACCCGAAAGGTCACGACAGCTTATCCCCTCTATCACACCTGTTCCCTGCGCATTTATAAAGAGCGGTTCACCAAAGCCCGTCCACGCACCGAGAAAAACCTTTGTATCCAATATTATATCAGAAATTATGACATTTTCAACATATCCGTCATTATTTGAGTAAATTCCTATCGCGCGGTTGGTATCATGTATATTTATTCCTCTGATAATTACATTTTCCACCTTAGACGCACCGCGGCCGATTCTGATAGCCGCGCTGTGAGAACGGATAATACAATCGGATATATTAACTCTTTCACATACAATACCCGTATTTGTAGTACCCGTAACGGCAATTCCGTCGCCGCCTGTAGAAATATTCACACCGCGAATAGAAACATCTTTACTTGAGGAAACGTGGATGCCGTCGCTGTCGGGAGTTCTGAGATTGTTGCTGATATTGATATCCACCACTCTTACGTTTCGACATGAGGAAAACGTAAGAGTCCAGCAGGGCGAATTGCGAACTGTGATACCCGTCACGCTTACCCTGCGACAATCATGGAAAAATATGGGCTGAGTAGGTCGTTCTCCCTCCTGTGCCGCAGTTTCACGGCGAACGATATCTGGTATCTCCTGCTCATCCATATAAAATGGCTTCACTGTATTAAAATCAATAAACGCCGAATCGTTTAAATCTATCTCTCCTGCACCGTCAATAGCAATATCACTCTGCCCGAGCGCGTAGATAAGCGGTACGGTATTACCAAAAATACTGTGTGTGTAGGCGCACGCCTTATAATTTGCAAGATTGACCGAGGCTTTAACAACAGCGCCCTGCATAAGCCGCAGCGTGATGTTGCTTTTTAACACAACTGTCGAGCAGACATATACCCCTTCGGGAACTACTACCGTTCCTCCTCCCTTAGCGGCACAATAATCTATCGCCGACTGAAATGCCAATGTGTTAAGTGTTCTTCCGTCGCCTTTAGCACCGAAATATACTACCGAAACGCCTATCTGCTCCTGTGGTAATATTTCTGCCATAGCAATCAACTCCTCCACTGATTTGCATAGTAATCCATAATTAGCCATGCGGAATAATCGTATGCCGCAACGCCCATCTCCTGGCCGTTTGAGTCAAGATATATATTATTAATATCGCTTGAAATCTCCGCAACCTTCGTCTGATAATTACTCCAAAAACGGCTGCTTTCGTTAAAATCCCGTTTTATGCCATCACTCATTTCAGAGACAACCTCTGTATATTTTTGATAATCGGAAAGATACAGACAATTCAAAACATCGTCCAACGCCTCTAAATCGGCGCTGTATTTTAGTCTGTCATCTGCATCACGGGAAGCGTAAAAAGCCGCAAAATCAGCGTCCTCTTCCCTTGCTATACCTCGCTGATGCGCCATTTCATGAAGTATGGTTTGAGGCAATTCGCTGTCGGGAATATTTATGTTAATATTAGCTTCGCCCGTAAAAGGAAAATACATCCCCATAACAAAGGTATACGTCCACGGTTTTGAAAGTAATACCGCCTTAGCCTTGCCGTAATCTCCGTCAAAAACGGCGTTCTCCTGTCCCAATGAAGCATAAGTCTGCCTACAAAGGTCGGAAAGCTCGCTAAAGGTTATATCAAGCGTAAATATTTCATCATCCGAAATATTCATTTTTTCACGAAGTCCGCTCATTTCTTCAATAAGTATCATCGCTGTATTTGCTATATCCGCAGCATTATGGTCAAAGCTATACAGCCCTAAGGTTTCTGATATGTGAGGACGGTAATAGCATCCACCGTAGGTTAAGGTAAACACAAAAGCAACGCATGATATAACGGATATTATACGGGTGATATAATCAAAAATCAAGCATTTAAAATCGCCGCGGCTTTTGATTTTGTTAATGATATGTTTTGCTCCGATAATCACCGCTATTACTGCAATAATTACTCCTGCAACCACAGTAAATTCTGCCGCCGAAAAAGGCAACAGAGAAAACAGCAGACTTAACGGCTTCATTATAATGGGTCGTAGCTTCGCCGCGTAAATATCCTCTGTAAACTGCGGAAACCGCTCAAAGATATCGGTAAAAATTATGCTTAATGGCAAAAACAGCATACATATCCCATATACAACACGGTATGTGGGATATGCTTTAAAAAACACTGTCGGTCTTCTATTCATAGCTTAAAGCTTTGGTTCCTCTGCGAGTTCCGCTGCTTTGGCCGCCTTTTTCTTTTTAGATGCCATAGCGATAATAATAACGGCTATGATAACAACCACCGCGGCGGCAATGGCAATATATACCCACAAGGATAAACCTGTTTTGACTATCTCTGGTATAACTGTACCGCAATTTTCCGTTAAAGAAGTTCCGTCACTCTCCATTACCTCAACTTCATAGAGGGAATAACCGTACGGACTGCCGAGGGCATTAAATTCAAGCTTAATATACTGTGCATCCAAGACATTAAAGAATATCTCGTCAGTGGCACCGTCGCCATCGGTGACAGATGCGACAGTAGTGTAATTTACACCGTCAGCAGATACAAGGACATCATAACCCTTGCCGTAAGCGGGCTCCCATAACAGACGAACGCCGCCTATCTTATTGACCTTGCCCATATCAAGGGTCAGCCATTGATCTGCGCCCCAGGTCGCCTGCCAACGAGTATCCATGCTTCCGTCAGCCGCGAGGTTTTCTTTAAAATCACCCGTAGTAGAGGATGCTGTGACCTTTGATCCGACAGCAACATTCTTGCCGCCCTCGCTCATGGCTATCGCACACTTACTTTCTCCTGCGACAACCTCTATATTGCCGTAGACCGACTTGTATCCGTCAAGCGTGATAGCTAAATCATGAGTTCCGGGAAGAAGCTTTAAGACTGCTTCGCCCGTTTCAGTATCTGCATTGATTCCCACTCTTCCGGCAGAAACAAGCGCGCCGGGCTGTGTGGTAACGGTAACCTTTGCCATATCTCCGCCGAAATACTGCTCATATATTGTCTGTGCGATAATGGTATAGCCCGAAGCATTACCGTGAAGACCGTCGGGGAAGCATTCACGCATATTGGAGGTGGCGGTATTCATATCGATAAGCTTAAGTCCATTCTCCTCGGCAAGCTCCATCTGATACTGACGGATAGTGGTATTGATGATATTATGATCTGCCATCATATAGTAATAGGCACAAGGACTCGTCATAACTACAACCTCAATACCCTTATCAAGATAAGGCTTTATGAGATAATTATAGTAATCTTCTCTGAAATACTTTTTAAGGCTCAGCAGATTGCTTTTTACATCATTGGTACCCATCATAACAAAGACAACATCGGCATCATATTCAAGACTGGAAAGATATTGCTCGGAATCATACCAGAAATATTTTCCGTCACTGTCGGCTTTATGCTGGACAGCCGCACCGCCGAGGCCGAAGTTTTTGACTTCGTAACCATCACCGAGTATCTCCTGCAGATATATCGGATAGGTGATGTTACCGGTTCCTGCAGTGATGG
>CAYRPK010000140.1:0-4137 GCA_964426175.1 uncultured Eubacteriales bacterium
ATTACCGTGATAGGTTATGCGTTCGGATTTATTGTTTTAATATCACAAATATCATAAAAACAAGGCAGAAAGCAAAAAACTGAACTCTCTGCCTTGTTCTTATTTAATCCTTCATTAAAAGCACCATAACTGCCTTCTGCGCGTGGAGGCGATTTTCGGCTTCATCAAAAATTTCATTTGCATGAGCCTCAAATACCTCTTCGGTAATCTCTTCCTCACGATGTGCAGGCAAGCAATGCTGTACCATCGCATCGGGCTTTGCAATTGCCATAAGCTCAGCATTTACCTGATATCCCTTGAAGGCTTCTCTGCGAATAGCCGCATCCTGCTCCTGACCCATGGATGCCCAAACATCGGTAACGACTATATCGGCATCCTTTGCCGCTTCCTTGGGGCAACGAACAAGATTAAACTTATCGCCGTATTCCTTTGCAAGCTCAAGTACGTCTGCGGCAGGCTCATAGCCTTCGGGGCAAGCGGCAGAAACGCTCATTCCGACCTTTAAGCAACCTACTATCATGGAGTTTGCCATGTTATTGCCATCACCTATCCAAGCGAGCTTCAGTCCCTCAAGGTGAGTCTTATATTCGCGGATAGTCATAAGGTCAGCTAAAATTTGGCAAGGATGACAATAATCGGTAAGTCCGTTTATAATGGGTATACTGCCTTCAGTCGCTAAGGTTTCGACCTCGCTCTGAGCAAAGGTGCGGATCATAATGCCGTCAAGATAACGGGAAAGGACTCTTGCAGTATCCTTGATAGGCTCACCGCGACCAATCTGTAAATCGTTCGACGAAAGGAAGAGTGCATAGCCGCCGAGCTGATACATACCCGTTTCAAATGAAACGCGGGTTCTGGTCGATGCCTTTTCAAAAATCATGCCCAAGGTCTTATTTTTAAGATGGGGATGCGGGATGCCGTTTTTCTGCTCGTACTTGAGCTGATCGGCAAGGTCTAATATTTCGATTATTTCCTCTTTTGATAAGTCAGAGAGTTTAAGTAAATGCTTATTATTCATCGTTTTCTTCCTTTCACATTTCATTAAGCACCGATTCCATAATTTCGATGCCGCGGTCTATTTCATCATATGTTATAACTAAGGGAGGCAGAAGTCTGACAGAAGTTTTTGCCGTTAAAAGAAGTAATCCTTTTTCAACACATTTTGCTACAAATGCCTTAGAATCAACGCCTTCAAAATCGACGCCTATCATCATGCCCATACCGCGAAGCTCTTTAAATTTAGGTAATGTGGCAAGCTTTTCTCTTAAATAATCGCCTTTATTACATATTGCAGGAAGCATATCGGGAATACGGCTGAGCACAGTTTTTACTGCGGCACATGCTACGGGGTTACCGCCGAAGGTAGAACCGTGAGTTCCTGCGGATAAAACATTTTCACATTTATCACTAACCAAAACTGCACCAACGGGAAGTCCACCACCCAAGCCTTTTGCAAGGGTCACGATATCGGGTTTGATGCCATATTGCTCACTCGCCAAAAGAGTGCCCGTTCTACCGATACCCGTCTGAACTTCATCGCAAACAAGAAGAATATCGCGTTTTTCGGCTTCCTCAGCCATTGCCGTAACAAAAGCTTTATCAAGCGGTAAAACGCCGCCCTCACCCTGAACACATTCAAACATAATGGCGCACACATCGCCTGTCAATGCGCTTTTAAGCGATTCGATATTGTTTGCTGTAACATATTCAAAGCCCTCGGTAAAGGGAAAGAAATACTGATGGAAATTATCCTGACCTGTTGCCGCAAGAGTAGTAACGGTGCGTCCGTGGAAGGAATTGACGAGGGTTATAACGGTACTTCTGCCACCGCCATATTTATCGAAAGAATATTTTCTCGCGACCTTAATGGCACCCTCGTTTGCCTCTGCACCCGAATTGCCGAAGAATACCTTGCTGTAGCCTGATAAACGGGTGAGCATTTCTGCCGCTTCGGTCTGAGTGGGATTATAATATAAATTAGATATATGCATCAGGTTCTTCGCCTGCTCTGCTACTGCTGAAACAAGCTCGCTGTCGCCGTAGCCTAATGAGTTGACACCAATACCGCTTGTGAAATCTATATATTCTTTATCGTCGGTATCATAAACCTTTGAACCCTTGCCGCGGCATATGACCGCAGGAAAACGGCCGTAAGTATGCATCATGACCTGATTTTCAGTTTCAATATAATTCAATTTCTTTACTCCCTTTTAATAAAACATCGTGCCGATACCTTCGTCAGAGAGAAGCTCGACTAAGATGGAATGTTTACGTCTGCCGTCGATAACGTGAGCACGCGAGACGCCTCTGCGCACTGCCTCAACGCAACATTCAACCTTAGGTATCATGCCGCCGCTGATAATTCCTTCGGAAATAAGTCCTGGAACATCGGAAACCTTGATTTGCGAAATGAGTGTACTTTCATCATCCTTATCACGCATAACACCCTTGATATCGGTTAAAACCATGAGCTTTTCTGCACCAAGAGCCGCCGCTATATGCGCCGCGCCCGTATCGGCATTGATGTTGTATGTATTGCCCTTGGAATCCGTCGCAACGGTGGCAATAACGGGGATAAAGCCATTTGCAAAGGCATTATCTATGATAGTGGTATCAACCGAAACGATCTCGCCGACATAGCCGATATCTTCGCCGTTGGCAGTCTTCTTTTTCTTTGCCTTTATCATACCGCCGTCAATACCGCAAAGACCGATAGCACGTCCTTTTTTGCAGGTGATGAGCTTGACAAGATCCTTATTAATCTTACCCGCCAAAACCTCCTGAACTACCTCAACGGTAGCCTTGTCGGTATATCTCAGTCCCCCGACAAAACGGCTTTCTATACCTAATTTGCCGAGCATTTCGGTAATTTCGGGACCGCCGCCGTGAACTAAAACGACATGAATACCAACGAGAGATAAAAGTGCTATGTCATTCATAACAGCACTTTTAAGTTCTTCGTCTATCATGGCATTACCGCCGTATTTTACGACAATTGTCTTGCCGCTGTATTGCTGAATATAAGGAAGTGCGCGCGAAAGTATATGAGCTCTGTCAAATTCGGAAATTTTCATTTCGATTTTTCCTCCACTATTTAAGTGCGATAGTCGCCATTAATTTTTACATAATCATAAGTCAGATCGCAACCCCATGCAGTAGCAGAAAGGTCACCGTCATTAAGGTTAACTAAAATTTCGATCTCGCTTTGCAAAAGGATTTCTTTTGCGGTGTCTTCGTCAAACGGTATTCCTGCGCCGTTTTTACAGACGGAAATGATACCCTTTGATGATTTAAAATCAACATCTATCTTAGTGACATCAATATCTGCGCCCGAATAGCCGAGTGCACAAAGTACTCTGCCCCAGTTTGCGTCTGCACCGAACATAGCGGCTTTGGTAAGGTTAGATGTAATTACGCTCTTGGCACAAATTTTTGCTGTTTCTTTATCCTTTGCACCTGAAACGACACATTCAACGAGCTTTCCCGCTCCCTCACCGTCCGATGCTAAAAGGCGACAAAGTGAAACGGTTATCATATTGAGTGCCTTAGCGAAAATGGCAAAATTTTCGTCCTCTGCAGTAATTTCCTTGTTGCCAGCCAAACCGTTTGCCATGATGCAGACCATATCGTTAGTCGAGGTATCTCTGTCAACGCTTATCATATTAAAGCTGTTTTTAACATCTGCCGAAAGAGCCTTCTGCAACATTTCGGGAGAAATAGCTGCATCTGTCGTAATAAAGCCCAGCATGGTCGCCATATTTGGATGTATCATACCGCTGCCCTTTGCCATACCGCCCATGCGGCAGGTAACACCGTCTATCTCGAATTCTACCGCAACCTGCTTCTTTATGGTATCGGTTGTCATAATTGCTTCCGCCGCAAATTCGGCATTTTCTACGCTCATGCTCTCTTTAAGAGGAGTAATTCCCTCTTCGATAGGCTCGATATTGAGCACCTGGCCGATAACACCCGTTGAAGCAACAATAACATCCTTGGGGTTTATATCAAGTGCCTTTGCGCAAATATCACACATCATTTCTGCCTTTTCGATGCCGTCTGCGTTGCAGGTATTGGCAATGCCGCTGTTAACTATAACTGCGGAAGCGTAACCGTCAGCAAGATTATTCTTGGTAACGG
>CAYRPK010000141.1:0-4106 GCA_964426175.1 uncultured Eubacteriales bacterium
ATCTTTTCGAAGCTTAAGGTCAAGAGCTCCCAAAGGCTCATCAAGAAGCAAAACCTCAGGCTCATTGACGATAGCCCTGGCTATGGCAACGCGCTGCTGCTGACCGCCCGAAAGGCTTGAGACATCGCGGTAGCCATAATCCTCAAGGTCAACCATTTTCAAAACATTATCGACCTTTTCTTTAATCTCCGCTTTGGTCAATTTTCGCATATTTTCATATGTTACCCCGTCCTTATCCGTATAGGTGGTACCGTCGGGAATATATTTCATCTTTAAACCGAAAGCAATATTATTAAAAACATTGAGATGCGGAAAAAGCGCGTATTTTTGGAATACGGTATTTACATTGCGCTTATGCGGCGGAATTTCGGTAATATCCTTGCCTTGGAAGAATATCTGACCGCTTGTGGGTTCTTCAAAGCCGGCAATAAGGCGCAAAGTAGTAGTCTTTCCACAACCGGAAGGACCGAGAAATGTTACAAATTCACCCTTATTAATATTAAAACTGATATTCTTAAGTATGGGTTTATCCCCATATGATTTGCATATATTTTTAATTTCGATTATGGGAGTTGCCTTTTTTTGTGTATTTTGCATCTTCATTAACTCCTTTTTAAATTAAAAATTAGAGGGCGTTGTAACCCACAGAATACGTGCTTTTGTTTTGCCTGCATTTTCAATACGATGTTCCGTTCTTCCGTCTACATAAAAGGCTTCGCCGCGCTTTGCTTTATATGTAAATTCGCCGATAAAGAGTTTAATTTTTCCCTCTAAAACATATCCGAATTCTTCGCCCTCAAAGGGAAGTCGCGTTTCACATGCGCCCTCAGGCGGCAGTGTCAAAATTATTGGCTCCATTTCATTTTTTTGTGAGTTTGGTATCAGCCATGTATTAATTCCTCCGCCGTTTTCCGATTCAAAATAATCATCAGCGGTGAATACCACCTTTTCTCTTTTGGGTTCAGTAAAAAACGATTGAAGTGAAACACCCAATATATTTAAAATGTCGTATAAGGTTGCTATAGAAGGAGAACAAACATCGTTTTCCAGCTGTGAAATATATCCCTTGGTCAACTCACAGCGCGCCGCAAGCTCTTC
This sequence comes from uncultured Eubacteriales bacterium, assembly GCA_964426175.1. GTDB lineage: Bacteria > Bacillota > Clostridia > Oscillospirales > CAJFTT01 > CAYRPK01. The sequence continues at coordinate 1,099 of CAYRPK010000141.1, forward strand.
CTGCGTTAAGCCCCTTTGAAGCCTTATTGCTTTTATCCTTGCTCCGATATCCATAAAGTCCCCTCCTAATTATACTGACAAGAATATATTATATCGCAAAAATTAGTAATGTCAAACAAAATTATCATTTTTACTAAACTTTTTGCATTTTCGTTAATTTGCACTTATTCGGCACCCCCATAATGTGCATATTGACGAAAAAAGTCAGCACTCATTTACCAAAAATTCGGTAAATCCGTATTTTTGCTATTGTAATATCAATTGAGATTTGCTAAAATACCAAGAAAAGCTGAAGGAATTTGTTGCGGACCTTAAAGCATATTTTAACTCTATCGGTTATAACCGCTCCCGAGAGGCTAATGCTCTAAAGGATCAGGTGGGAGAAGCGGTGTATTATGCTGAAAGCATTGTAGCTCTCTTTGATAAGGTTGCTGTAGAAGCTGTGGAAAATTATCAGGCTACTGCAAGTGCAAAGACAGACAAAAACACCGTGCAACATCAAAACAGAGAATATTTGAGTGAAGAAAGGAAGAAAGATGTTAATGCAGAAAGAAGAGAAGAAACAAGAGATGATTTCTATAGAAGAAGTCATGAAGAGAAATACACAGTTAGAGAAAGAGGGAAAATTTCCGTTGGATACAGAGCTGTTTTCCCCGAGCATTTCAGCAGAAGTGCTAAAGCGGTTGAAAGAGAAATCAAAAAATTAGGAATTAAGGCTATTATCCATAACGGACTTGAAGCTAACGCAAATGGAATTACACAGATCATCAAGGGTGAAGCAACAACAATTTACGGGGATGCTGTGTATATCAGAAACTCCGTAGGTACTGATCCCGTTGAAACAGCCGGACATGAGGCGTTCCATTTTTGGAAAAATTCTGAGACGAGAACTGCATACAGAGAGATTGTCGAGGAAAATATAATCTTTTCGTCAAATGCTTTTATTGATTTTCAAAGCGAGATAGCCGAAGCGTATATAAAGTACGCAGTACTCAAATTTTAAGGAGAATAATACCATGTCAGTATCGTCAACCGCAGCTATAGGAGTTTTCGCAATAATATATATTTTAATTCTATTAGTGGCACTTGCATTTTCCGCAGTTTCCTATATCTTTCAGTCTTTGGGGCTATATACCGTCGCAAAACGCCGTGGATTAAATAACCCGTGGCTTGCTTGGCTCCCCGTGGGAAATACTTGGATTTTGGGCAGCATTTCCGATGGGTATCAGCAAGCAGCAAAGAACAGGATAAAAAATCGCCGTAAAGTGTTGCTAGGCCTTAACATTGCGGTCTACGCTATGTACATACCTTTCTATATTCTTTATTTTGTCCTTATTATTGCAAATCCGCAACCGTCACTGTCTGATACAACATTTATTTTGCCGTTTATGGCTCTTATGGCTGTGACTTTGGCGATGCTCGCTATATCAATAACCTTCTTGGTGTTGCTGTATTTTGCATATTATGATTTATTTGCCTCCTGTGACCCCTCAAATGCCGTAGCTTTTATAATAGTAAGTATCTTTTTCTCCGTTGCATTGCCTTTTATCATTTTTATAATCCGCAACAAGGACCTTGGTATGCCCGTAAAGGAAGGAATATAAGTATAAAATAAACGCAAAAGCAAAGTTGGTGATTTTTTCAGCTTTGCTTTTTTACGTTTATTACCGAGGATTTTCACAATTTAGAAAAAATTTCATAAATTAGGCTTTCCCCTCTTGTAAAGTCGATAAAAATTTGTTAAAATATAAACAAGACAGAAAAGGAAGGAATGTTCTTAGTTTGGCAGTCAAGCTTAATACTTCATTTTTAAAGGATTTTGTAAGTGAACATGAGCTCGATAATATAGCGCCTCAGGTAAAAGCAGCAAACGATATGCTCAATAATAAAACAGGCGCCGGCAATGATTTTTTAGGTTGGGTCGAGCTTCCCGAGAATTACGATAAAGAAGAATTTGCACGTATTAAGGCAGCGGCGGAAAAAATCAGAAAAAGCTGCGATATTTTAATCGTTATAGGTATAGGCGGCTCATATTTAGGTGCTCGCGCAGTAATTGAGCTTCTTAATTCTCAGTTTTGCAATCTTAAAAAGAGTGACGCACCGCAGGTGCTTTTTGCAGGTAACTCTTTAAGTCCCTCATATCTTAATGAGCTTCTCAGCCTTTGCGAGGGCAAGGACATCTGCGTAAATGTTATCTCAAAATCCGGTACTACTACAGAGCCTGCCATCGCATTCCGCGTTTTCCGCGATTTGCTTACCAAAAAATACGGCGCCAAGGCAAATGAACGTATTTTTGCAACTACCGATAAGGCTCGCGGTTCACTTAAATCTCTTGCCGATAATGAAGGCTACGAGTCTTTCGTTATTCCCGACGATGTCGGCGGCAGATATTCCGTATTGACGGCAGTCGGTCTTCTTCCCGCAGCAGTTGCAGGTATTGATATTGACGCTCTTATGCAGGGTGCCGCTTCTGCTATGACAGAATTAAAAGGCGAGGATAACGACTGTTGCCGTTACGCCGCAATAAGAAATATTTTGCTCAGAAAAGGCAAAACTGTTGAACTTCTCACCTGCTTTGAACCTTCTTTTCAGATGATGGGCGAATGGTTTAAACAGCTTTACGGCGAAAGCGAAGGTAAGGATAACAGAGGAATTTTTCCCTCATCTGCCATTTTTTCGACTGACCTTCATTCCCTCCCCTCCGCCCCTTCGTTTTTCACGGCCTCCCGCACAGCCTCCACGTACTTATTACCAGTCACCACGGAAGCCTCATCCACGTTGCACACGTAGAGAATCGGTTTATTAGTAAGCAACATCAACTCCCTGGCCGCTTCCTGTTGCAAATCGTCCAACTGCACGGAACGGGCCGATTCGCCTCGTTCTAGCGCCTCTTTGTAAAGATACAACACTTCCACCAAGCGTTTCGCATGTGCATATCCTCCAGTTTTTGCCCGCTTTTCTTCCTTCAAAAGGCGAATCTCTACGGTATCCAAATCCTTCAATTGCAA
>CAYRPK010000142.1:0-4089 GCA_964426175.1 uncultured Eubacteriales bacterium
GACGGTTCTGTTAATTCCGGAGATTTTATGCAGGTCAGACGTGCATTTTTAGAGCTTTTTGAGCTTTCGGAAAATGCAGAAATGGCGGCAGATACTAACGATGACAATATCATTAATTCTACCGATTATATCAGAATTCGTGCACATTTTCTTGAAAAGATAAACCTTTTTAGTTAAGCTATTTTATGCGAGAAATCGCAACAGAATATAAAAATTATAGGAGTTGAATCGTAATGAAACGCATCTCAAGACTGATTTCCGCAGTATTGGCATTATCTATGCTTGCGGCGATCGCACTTTCCATGCAGGTAACGGCGGCTATTGCAAATTATACGTCGCTCTTTACCGCAGGAACTTATTCGGACAGTACGGACATAAACGCAAGTCTTAATTATCAGCTTTATGTTCCTGAGGATTATGATGAGAATGTATCATATCCCATTCTCGTATTTCTCCACGGCGCAGGTGAAAGAGGTACAAACAATACTTCTCAGCTGACTACCTCCACCATGATGGACGAATATTTCACCGTGGAAAGAATGGAAAAATATCCCTGTATCATTCTTGCGCCACAGTGTCCCAACAATATGACTTGGGCAGAGGCTTCGGCAGGCGATGCATGGGGCAACAGTGACTATAATCTTGACGATTATAATGAATCTGCTTATATTAAGCTCGTTATCGGTCTTATGGGTAAGGTCGAAGAAGAATATAATGTTGACAGCACTCGCCGTTATATAACGGGTATTTCCATGGGCGGTTACGGTACTTGGGCAACCATTATGTATAATGCGGATGTTTTTGCAGCTGCAGCCCCTAACTGCGGCGGTACAGACCCAGATCAGGCTGCAAATTTAGCAGGTCTTCCCATCTGGACCTTCCACGGCGATCAGGATACGACCGTTACTTTAAACGGTACTCGCGGAATGTATGATAATATGGCAGAGCTTGCAAAGACCAATTCCGATATGAAGGTTCTTAAGTATATTGAAACCACCGCTAATATGTCTACTGAAGTTTGGGACGACATCAAAGATGCGACCTTCATTTATACTGAATATGCAGGTGTAGGTCACGGATGCTGGGACTATGCATTCAATGAGCAGTATTTCTATGAATGGATGTTTAATCAGTCTAATCCCGATGCCGCCGAAATTACCAATAACGCAAAGTGCGGCAAAAATTATGCATATGACGGTACTTACTTTGATGATGAATATACCAACTATGTAAGCGTAAGTTCTTCTCCTCTTGCGGCGGCAGACGGTGATCTTGGTACTTGTTGGCAGTACAGAGAAAAGTCAACGGGAGAAACTTATTTAGGTGTTGAGTGGGATAACGCCAATACTGTTGATAAGATGCTTATTTATTGGAATAAGGGTGACCGTGCAACAGCAGCTGCTACGGGATACAGTGTACAGTATTCTTCTGACGGTACTACATGGAACGATGTCATTGGTGCAACATATAATTACGGTACTCTTACCGGCGGCGCAGTTAAGGATGTAGTGACCTTTGATGCGGTTGAAGCAAAAGCAGTGAGAATTTTAATCAAATCTACCGTTTCTTCTTCTGCACCTAAGATTTACGAAATGGCAGTATTCAATACCGAAGAAGCGGTTAAGAACGGTTCAATGGGTTCGCCTGCAGGCACCTACGAAGGCGATGTTACAGGTATAATCGAAATCGAAGGCGAAAATATCGCACCTTCCGGCACTGCTTTTGACGATGGCAGAACTGTATCAAGCGGTATGGCAACTGCAAATCTCAATGACGGAAGCCGTACTTCACAGTGGCAGTTTGACGGATTAAACCCGTCGGCCAGCCAATTCCCCGTAATTGCAGGTATTGAGTTTGAAACCAACAGAGCAGCAAATACCATTGCACTCTATTGGGAAGACGGTACCCGTGCAACGAGCTCACGTACGGGTTATATGGTTGAATATTCTGTTGACGGCGAAGCATGGACGGAAGTTCCCAATGCCATTTACCGTTACGGTACTGCTGAAAATGGCGTTGCTCAGGACGTTGTTACCTTTACCTCTGTTTCGGCAAAGTATTACAGATGTAAGATTATGAGCGGCTCCAACGGAAAATACTATCCCAAATTATATGAATTTGAAATTTATAATGTATCAAGCGGCGATGATGAGGATTTCGGTATAAGCTTTGATGCTGATACCTTGATCGCTACCGGTATTTTACCCGGAACGGAAGCAGGTACTTTCTACAGCCTCCTCGTTAAGGATATTGACGGTAATACAGTTAACAGCTTTGATAAAGTAGGAACAGGCTTTACTATTACCTATAATAATGTTGATTATACCGTAGTTATCAAAGGTGATGTTACGGGAGACGGTGCAATAAATTCTTCTGACTTTATGAGAGTGCGTCGTAGCTTCCTTGGCCTTTATGAGCTTTCGGGTACCGCAGAGCTTGCAGCGGATGTCAGCGGTGATGGAGATATTAATTCAACCGACTATATACAGATTCGTGCTCACTTCCTCGAAAGAATAGACATTTTTGCATAACTATTACTCAAAGGCTGTATACCGTTTTTCGGCATACAGCCTTTGGACACAATACATCTTGCTTTAGAAGGGAATAGCGATGAAAAAAATAAAAAGGCTTGTATCATTTATTGTTACCTCGGTATTAGTAATTACAATGGTATCTATTTCAAACATTTCTGCAGAAAGTACGGTTGAAACCTTCAATCTTGCCGAGGATTACACACAACTTTTCACTGCGGATACAATAACGGATTCCGATAATAATTCAATGAATTATCAGTATTATGTGCCTGAGGATTATGATTCGTCTAAATCCTATCCGTTGGTAGTATTTCTTCACGGAGCAGGTGAGCGCGGCAATGATAATACTAAGCAATTGACAAATTCTTCACTCATGCCACATTATTTTACTAAAGATAATTTAGAAAAATATCCCTGCATCATTCTTGCACCGCAGTGCCCCATTGGTAAAACGTGGGCAAACGCTACCTTGGGCGATAAGTGGGGAAATGTTTCCTATTCTGCTGATGAATACGAAGCCTCGGTTTATGAGGCGATGGTTATCTCTTTGGTGGATAAGCTCTGTGCAGACTATAATATCGACCAAAGTCGCCTTTATATTACGGGTATTTCCATGGGCGGCTACGGTACATGGGATATCATCACGCGCTATCCCGATAAATTTGCCGCGGCAATGCCTATATGCGGCGGCTGTGACAGTACTAAAGCAGAGATGCTTAAAAATATTAATATCCGTACTTATCACGGTGCAGATGATACTACTGTTTATCCGTCGGGTACGGAAGCGATGTTTAAAGCAATGCAGGAAAACGACACGGCAGCAGTCAAATATGTGTCAAATTCTTACGGCAGAATTACCGAAACAGTAACTTCGCTTGAAGATGAAAACACGGCTACCTTTATCTATACCGAGTATACAGGTGTGGGTCACGGATGCTGGGATACTGCGTACAGTGACAAGCGCAGTTTTGCGTGGCTCTTTTCTCAGGTGAAAACGGGAACAGGCGTGGACAAAACCGCACTTAACAACAAGCTTTTGGCGGCAGGGCAGATAGATACGGAAAAATTGTCCGAGGAAGAAGCGGATTTATTGGAGACTGCTATGGAAAATGCAGAAAAGCTGCTTAATCAAAAAGAGATTTCTGTGGCGCAGAATACCGAGGCACTTGCACTTTTCCCTGAATTTGTTGCAGATGAACCAAAAGCCGAAATAAGCTTTATGGTAATTGCCGTAACGGCAGGAGTAATTATAGCGATGGCGGCGGCAGTAATAGTGCTTGTAATAATAAGAAAAAAGAAAAAGGCATAATCAGTGAGTGGCTTTGGTCAAAATGACGAAAGCCACTTTTGGCTTAATACCTAAGATTATTCTTTTGTTATTAATTAAATTGATAGAATAATTGTTAAATTTGCGGAGAAAACATATAAAACTGCACAAAAAAAATATTCAGACTTGACTATATAAAAAAAAAGTAATATAATACACTTATATTATGGTGCCATTATGTAATGACGCTTCCCCTAAAAAGGGAAAAACAAAGGAGGAAAAGACAAT
>CAYRPK010000143.1:0-4077 GCA_964426175.1 uncultured Eubacteriales bacterium
TGCTGAAATTGCTTGTGCTGTAGGCTATGAGAATCAAAGCAAATTTACCGCCTCTTTTCGGGATATAACAGGGATACTTCCTCGTGACTATCGAAAAGCACATACAAAAGAGTAAAGTCAAAAATTTGGTGCCGCATCATAGACGTGATGCGGCGCTTTTGTCTGCAAGCACTTCTTGGATAGCTATATGACACCTTTGCGGATATGCCTATGAAACAGTAAACGCCTGTATGCGATAAATTTCATTTTTTCGAGTAAACAAAATCTCTTTTTTCAAAAAATGAAATGTCATCTAAATGGTTCGTAACAGCCGGAAAAAGACATCCCGAAGGATGTCTTTTTCCAATGAACTTCGTTTCTGCCGAACGAGTTAAACATATTCAATTATATATGATTATTTCAATTCCGAATCCGCAAAAGATAATACTAACTTTGCAATTTCCTTCGGACTTTTATCAATACCGTCAAGTAACCAACGGCGCAGCATAAAATAACCGCCGCCTGCCATATATGCAGATATAAGCTTAATCTCATTATTATCGAGAGTATGTTCTTTCGAGATAGATTTGTCCTCGCTGAACAGCGTCACAAAAAAATCATCAAACAGGCAAATAATATCTTCTTCTGAATTATTATGAATAAATATTTTTACTAAATCGGAATGTTCATACAAATAGGTACATAATTGTTCTACGTATCCATAAGGAGATTTGATTAATGTGGTCATATCAAGCAAGGACTGAATATGCTCAGCAAATTGTGATTGCATCTCTACAAGTACGTCACGCGGCACATTATAATGGCGGTAAAAGGTCGCTCTGTTAATTCCTGCTTCACTGCATAATTCTGACACATTAATTTTATCCAGCGGTTTTCGTTCCATTATTCGTAAAAGCGCTTCTTGCAGAAGCCGTTTCGTCAATACAACTCTTTGATTTCCGTTCATTATCTCGCCTTCCCTTTGAAAATTTTTTATGAACCGCGATACACTTTGCGGCTTAGTGTTGCACCCGTATCAAATTTTATTAAACTGATTGTTGTAAGCGCAACATGTGTTGCACTATAATTATAATATCATAAAGTAGCGTTGTCAAGATAGCGATGTTTTGTGAAAATACATATTAGGTGAGGTTGTATATGAAAAAACTAAAAAACAATTTAAACGGCATACTTCTGTGTATCTTTGAAATCGTGGTAGGTATTCTTCTGCTTATTAACCCCATCAGTTTTACTGAGAGTATCATTATGGCAGCGGGAATAGTACTTATGGTCATCGGCATTTTCAGTATCATCAAGTATTTCAAAGCAAACGTCTATGAATCAGCAACAGGACAGTATCTTACAAAGGGTCTGCTCTCACTTCTTGCAGGTGCTTTTTGTGCCTTTAATTCACATTGGTTTATTGCAACTTTTCCCGTGCTTACTATTATCTACGGTATAGTAGTCCTGATTACGGGTCTTGGCAAAATTCAGCTCACCGTCGATATGATTCGCATGAAGAGTAAAAAATGGTTTCTATCCATTATCAGTGCGGTAGTTTCCATTACATGCAGTATTGTAATTCTGAATAATCCATTTACTTCAACTACCGTTCTTTGGATGTTTACGGGCATTACCCTGATTGTTGAATCTGTAATCGATATAATCACACTTATTGTAAGCGGAAAAGAAAAAAAGACTGTACCTAACGAATAAGACATCATATATGCGGAGTGAACCGATACCGACTCAGCACTTCATTTTTTACAACATAAGGAAGATTGGAGCATTTTTGATGGAATTTAACACCGACAAGAAAAAGAAGCTCACATGGTGGGTTATCGGAATATTTGCTATCTGTATTTTAATATTTCTCGGTGTGCAAAATATTAATGTAATTGCAAATGCTGTTTCATGGTGTGCAGGACTTATTGCTCCACTAATTCTTGGCTTTGCATTTGCTTTAATTCTGAATGTTCCAATGCGTTTTTTTGAATCACATCTATGGAAAAATACAAAAAAACCGTTTTTGCAAAAAATGCGCAGGCCGCTTGCGTTTATAATTTCACTTTTTGCCATTATAGGAATTTTAGTCGGCGTTATCCGTCTTGTTATTCCGGAATTGATTGAAGCTCTTAAAGTCATTATTCAAGGGGCTGTGGACTTCGTCAACAAGCTCAACGGAATGAGTGAAGCAGAACTTGCCGCACTGCCGCTTGGCAATGTTTTGTCAAGTGTTGATTGGGATAAACTGCTCAATTCTTTACAGACTTGGTTAAAAAACCAAAGCGGTTCGATTGTGAATACAGTGTTCGGTACCATCGGTTCTTTGGTTGGCGGTATATTCGATTTCTTTATCTCCTTTGTATTCGCAATTTATATCCTGTTCAGTAAAGAAAAGCTGAAAATGCAGGCATGCCGCATGCTTCGCGTTTGGTTGCCTAAAAGCTTTAGCGAGTGGTCAATTCATGCGGCATCTATTGCAAACACAAACTTCCGCAATTTTATTTCGGGACAGTCTCTTGAAGCAGTAATCCTCGGCGTGCTTTGTACGCTTGGTATGCTGATTTTCGGCTTTCCGTACGCACCAATGGTAGGTGCTCTTGTCGGTGTAACGGCACTGATACCTGTAGTAGGCGGCTTTATCGGTGCAGGCGTCGGAGCATTTATGATTTTGACTGTAGATCCGATAATGGCAATCTTTTTTATTATCTATATCATTGTTCTGCAACAGCTTGAAGGTAACCTTATTTATCCGAAAGTAATGGGAAATAGAGTAAATCTTCCCGGAATGTGGATTCTTGCAGCGGTTACCGTAGGCGGAGGAATCGCCGGACCTATAGGCATGTTACTTTCCGTACCTATTGTGTCCACTGTGTATGTACTTGTAAAAGAAGCTACTTTAAAACGCGAGAAAAATATAAGAGAGGTAAAATAAAATGGCAAATCAAATAAAACTTATACCCAATGAGCTAAAAGAGATACGCACCGTTGATGAACGGCTTATGTCCTACAACATCGAAATGACCGAAATCACAGGCGGCACCTTTTGGAAAGCCTATACACCCCAGCAAATCGCAGGAACAGAAGAATTTTGTATTTCAGGAGATCTTACCGATTTTACCGCAATGGCTGATCTGATGCAGTATTATCCACCCATCAACCTGTACGATGAAACGTTGCGGAAGCGTGCAAAAGAGCTTGGTTCCGCTTGGATTCGTGTTTCGGGTTCCTGGGCAACAAAAACCTATTATGATTTTGAGGGAACAACAGGCGGTAAGGCACCCGAAGGCTACGCAAGCGTACTCACTAAAGATCAATGGATCGGTGTTCTCGACTTTGTAAAAACGGTGAACGGCAAGCTGCTTATCTCTGTAAGCAACTGTGCCGGCGATCATCCGAACGGCGGTCCCCTCGATCTGTCACAAACAAAGAAGATATTTAATTTCAGCCACGAATACGGCGTAGATATCGATGCCGCCGAATTTATGAATGAGCCGAATATGCTGGAGTTCTCGGGCGCTCCCAAGGGATATACCGCAGCAGACTACGCAAGAGATCAGGATATCTTTAACGGTTGGGTTCGTGAAAACTTTCCTAATTGCCTCATTGTTGGTCCTTGCTCCCTCGGCGACGGAGACATGGCAAAGGTTGATATCAAGAGTGTCGGAGCGGGTATCGGAAGTTTGATGAAAATATGTACCACCGACGATCTTATGAACGGTTCTCAAATTTCGCTTGACGTATTCAGCTACCACTATTACAACAACGTTTCCGAGAGACTTGGTTCCATGATGGCGGGTATGCGTTGGTTAGCAAACGAAGCCCATACCGATGCCTATTTGAATGTTGCTCCCTTGAACGCAAAAACATACGCACCGCTAAGAGATAAGTACGTTCCGAACGGTCAGATGTGGGTGACTGAATCGGGTGATGCAGGCGGCGGTGGCGATACTTGGGCATCCACTTACCTTGATGTTATCCGCACGCTCAACGAGCTCGGCAGCTTTGCAACCATTACCGACGGTGTGATCTTCCACAATACGCTGGCATCCTCCGACTACGGTTTCCTTCAGCACGGTTCTTTTGAACCACGTC
>CAYRPK010000144.1:0-4072 GCA_964426175.1 uncultured Eubacteriales bacterium
AGTTGATGCAAAGCTTCAGCAAATTATGAAGAACATCTTCGAGGCTTCCAGCGCAGCTGCTAAGAAGTACGGCATGGAAGGTGACCTTATTGCAGGTGCCAACATTGCAGGCTTCGATAAGGTTGCAGAAGCTATGAAGGCTCAGGGTTGTGTCTGATAAATAAAAACTAACAAAACTGGCTTTTTGTGCGGTATACAGACAAAAACTTTTATAATTTCTATCAGCAATGGTGTTTTGTCATCGTTTTATAGATTCTTTTGGCAAAAATGACTAAAAAATTAACATAAGTAAACATGAATAAAAATAACATAATTTCAAAAAATCAACCATATCAATCAAATCATTGATTGATATGGTTGATTTCATAATAACGCTATATTCAAATATCAAGAATAAGTGGATTGTCAAATAAATAAAACACAACGAAAACCTACGAAAGCCGCGTTTTTAAATACTTTTGTATATAATAGACAAAAATTTTTTAACCCCTTGACAACAATTGTAAGATGTGTTATTTTTATTAAAATTGCATATAAACTGTGAATTATGCGATAACAAATAATTAAGATTAGGGGTTGTTGGTCATGAAAAAAATTGCAAAGCTTCTGGCGGCTCTGCTGACTGTGGCGATGCTTTCCACAACGGTATTTTCCATGAATGTATCGGCTGCGATCGCAAACTATACATCGCTGTTTACGTCGGGAGTATTCTCCGATACAGAGGAGATCAACGGAACAATGAGCTACAGACTTTATGTTCCTCAGGATTATGATCCTAATGTTTCGTATCCGCTTCTTGTATTTCTCCACGGATACGGTGAGAGAGGAAACAATACCGGAACTCAGCTTACGGTAGCTTCCTTTATGACTCACTATTTTACCGAGGAAAGAATGGCGAAGTATCCTTGCATTATCCTTGCACCTCAGTGCCCAATGGAAACAACTTGGGCAGATACAACTACGGATGGAAATTGGGGCGAAACCGATTATAATTTTACCCAAACCAATGAAAACATCTACTCCAAGCTCCTGGTTCAGCTTATGGGCAAATTAGAGGATGAATACAACATTGATTCTTCTCGCCGTTATATTACAGGACTTTCAATGGGCGGCTTTGGTACATGGGAAGTAATTATGCATCATCATGATCTCTTTGCGGCAGCCGCACCTCTCTGTGGCGGAACTTCCTCTTCACAGGCTCCCAATTTAGTAAATCTTCCTATTTGGAATTTCCACGGTGCAGTTGACCCCACTATTAATCTTACCGGCTCACGCAATATGTATAACGCTATGGCAAATTTAGCAGCTAACGATTCAAGCTTAAAGGTACTTAAGTATGTTGAATCCAAGGCAAGCAAAAACAGTGAAGTTTGGAATGACATTAAAGATGCAAATTATATTTATACAGAATATACCGATGTAGATCACTTCTGTTGGGATCATGCGTATGAAGAACAGTATTTTTATGATTGGATGTTTAATCAGCACAATGAAAACGCGCCCAAGCTTACAAATAACGCAAAATGCGCACCCAACTATGCTTACAAGGGAACCTTGTTTGATAACGGCGGCACCTATGCCGATGGCGCTTCGCTCGATGCGGCAGGTGACGGAGATTTAGGCACTGCGTGGCAGTACAGCGCTAAGGCTGACGGAAGCTATCTCGGTGTTAAGTGGGATGACAGCAAGGATGTAAATAAGGTATATGTTTATTGGAACAAGGGCGACCGTGCCACAGCTTCCGAATCGGGCTATACTGTAGAATATTCGACCGACGGAACAAATTGGCAAGCGGTACCCAATCCCGTATACACCTTCAGCAATATCCGCGGCGGCGCGATAGTAGATACGGTCGATTTTGATAAGGTAAAGGCAAAGGCGGTCAGAGTTGTTATTAATTCAAGTGTCGGCAAGACGGCTGCAAGAATTTATGAGCTGGGAGTATTTGATACCACCTATGCTGTTAAGAACGGCGGATTGTGGGACGATATTAAAACAATAATCGAGATCGACAGCACTAATGTTGCTGCAGAGGGAACAGCTTTTGATGATAATAAGCAGCTTTATTCCGGAACTGCACTTGAATACTTAAACGACGGAAACTATTCGACCTCTTGGCAGTATAGCGGAACCCCGTCTTATCCTCTTACTGCGGCAATCAGCTTTGCAAATGAAAAGACTGCAAACAGCATTGCACTTTATTGGGAGATCGGCACGCGTTCCTCAAGCTATACTGTAGAATACTCTACCGACGGTGTTACGTGGCAGGAAGTACCCAATGCAGTTTACAGCTACGGTGCAAACGGCGGAAATATGGCGCAGGATATAATAACCTTTGATGCAGTATCTGCGAAATATTACAGATGTAACATCTCAGGCGGTTCAAACAGCAAATATTATCCCAAGCTTTATGAATTTGAGATTCATAATACCGTGGAAGACACTTCAGCAGAATATATTATAAACATCGACAGCACCGATATTGCGACACAAGGTACGGCGATTGATGACGGCAAGGCATATTACGGCAGTAGCGTCGCGACAAATTTAAATGACGGTAACCGTTCGACCTCCTGGCAGTATAGCGGTACACCCTCTTATCCCATTAATGCAGGTGTCAGCTTCGCTTCGGCAAAGCAGGCAAATAGCATTGCACTTTATTGGGAAATAGGTACCCGTTCTTCAGATTACAAGATTGAATATTCAAATGACGGTGTTACGTGGCAAGAAGTACCCAATCCTATTTACAGCTACGGTAAGGCGGGTGCGACCTCGGCGCAGGATATTATTTCCTTTGATGCGGTCAATGCCAAATATTTCAGATGCAATATTACCGGAGGAACCAATACTAAGTATTATCCCAAGCTTTATGAAATGGAAATTTACAAGGTTGCAGCGGGTGTTAACTTCGTACTTCCGATAAACGGCAATGTTGCAACCGAGGGTACAGTATTTGAGGAAGATAAGATTCCTCTCTCCTCCGGAACAGCCGCAACCAATTTAAATGACGGCAACCGTTCGACCTCCTGGCAGTACAGCGGTGACCCCACAGAGTATCCCATTAATGCTGGTGTCAGCTTTGGCTCATCGAAAAAGGCAAATACTGTTGCACTTTATTGGGAAGTTGCGACACGTTCTTCCGATTATACTATTGAGTATTCGACCGATGGTGTAACGTGGAAGGCTGTATCCAATGCTTCCTATAAATACGGCGTAGAGGTAGGAAATCTCGCGCAAGACATCATTACCTTTGATGCGGTCAGCGCAAAGTATTACAGATGCAAAATCACCGGCGGAAACAGCGGAAAGTACTATCCCAAGCTCTATGAAATAGAGATATATAACGCATAAGGAAAAAACTGATGACTGTTACAGTGTGACAGTCATCAGTTTTTTTCTTATTCACTAAGCTCCAGCCATTCTTCCAAGTACCGCTCATGCGCGGCGTTTGCTTCTTCAAGCTCTGCGCACTTTTGCATGGAAAGCTGATAATCGCTCGCCACATCATTAGTCTGTAATTCATCAGTCAGTACGGCGATTTTTTCTTCCGTTTCGGAAATAAGCCGTTCGAGCTCGACAATTCTGCGTTTACGCTTTGCTTCCTCACTGCGTTCGGCTTTAGTTCTGTGATAGGCGTTAGCCTGATTTTTTTGCGTAGGTGCAGAGACTTTTTCCGCGGTTATCGATGCTTCTGCTGCTTTTTTCTGACTCTGATATTCGTCAAAATTACCCTTATATGCGGTAAGCGTTCCGTTTTCAAGCTCCAGTACCCTGTCTGCAACGGTATTTATAAAATAGCGGTCGTGGGAAACGAAGATAATGGTTCCTGTATATTCTTGAAGTGCTGTTTCGAGTGCTTCACGAGCCGGTAAATCGAGATGATTGGTCGGTTCGTCAAAAAGCAGAAAATTAGCATCTCCAGCCGCCATTATGGCAAATTTAAGTCGAGCGCGCTCTCCGCCTGAGAGAACGCTTACCGATTTATAGACATCGTCGCCAGAAAAGAGCATCGCGCCGAGCCGCTTTCTCATTTCAAGAGGTGAGGACTTAGGGAAATGCCGCCAAAGCTCAT
>CAYRPK010000145.1:0-4025 GCA_964426175.1 uncultured Eubacteriales bacterium
CACATGCAAATAATAAAGTCACATCGGAGATTGATGCTTTAAATAAATTAGCAAATGATTATGATGCTAAAAATGGTATTTTAAGAACAGTTCAGTTTATTCGATATTATAAAGATTATAGGGGAAAACTTTGGGACTGTGTTGCGGGTGAAGAGAGTGATTTTAGCGATTTTATAGATTATGTTAACGACCACAAAAGCTCCTTAAATCAGCTACAAGAAAACAAGTTATATTTTCATGACTACTGTTACGGCACTGTTGATTTAACACACCTAGTGGCTACTGCTAATGGTCTTTTGTATAAGACTGTTGGTGGTGTGAATTTTGCTGAAGATGTTATAGATGATTTTGTGCGGTTGGGCGGGGGACCTACAAGGGCTAGTCGCTAACACGCTTGTAGAAACAAATAATTCTCAAGATTACAGTACAATATACAATAAATTTATAGAAATTATGGGGCATAAAGATTATAGATTTAGCATGGAAGATCTTTTAGCAGATTTAGATGCAATATATATAGCAGACAATATTACGACTACCGAGGGAATTGGAACGCAGATTAAAGGTTATTACAATGGCGGTGCATGTAATACGCGGTTTTCATATTTTATTGATGATTTATCGAAAGAAGAATTAACAAACAAAATAAAGACATATACCAATTTGAAGTACTTAAATATAGTATGGCCACTATACAAAAGTTATAATGTAACTAGCATTTCAGAGACCCAAGCTAATGCGATGAGTGCGGCATTTGCTGATTATTTATGGAACAGAAAAGAGGTTGGATAAAATGATATGCAATATTTTAAAAAAGTCTGTTTTTAAAATATTACTTTTAACAATCATCGGATGCACTTTTGTAGCTTGTGATGATACTTTACCAACCGAGAGTACGGTCTCGTACATTTCAGATTCTGTTACGGATGTAGTGCAGATTAATAGTGAAACACACACTCGAATTGTAAGTACACTTAACGAAATGAGCAAAGCAGATTTGGAGAATAAATTTGCTGAAGCAGAGAGCAACATGGAAATCTCGTTGAAAGATTATCCCAAATATATTCCGGTTTTACTTGCGCAGACGGACAATATTAAAAATATAATATTAGAAAACAGACGTATAGGAGATAATGATACAACCGGAGTTTGGTTTTATACCGATGAGCAAGCATTTTTTAGCAACGAACCTGTGGATGTTGAGGGCTACAAAGTATTCTTTGTTTCAACGGTATATAATGTTAAGATGGATGATTACTGTAGTGATGTAACTGAGGGACAAACTGGTGTAACAACAACTTTTGAAAATGGTAATATGTTTATGTATGTTGATGATAGGGTGTATGAAGATCACAACTACAGAGCTTTCATTTGTTTTGAAATTGACGAAACGACTTGTTGCGGTGTGTCAGTTCTGGTTGAGAATAAAGACGATTTAACAAAAGAATTTGTGCAGCAAATAAAGGATGATTTTATTTGTAAGCCTCTATCTGAGCTTTAAGCAAGAAACCGCTGACTGTCCAAAAGAGCTGAGAAAAGTTATTCTCAGCTCTTTTTTGCACATTAGTATTTTAGACGTGAAACTAAAAAGACTTCGTTCATTGAGGCATCTCAATCTTAATATTATTATCACTGATCTGTTTTTTTAGAGTGATTTCTCCGGAATTAAGACTGTCGTGACTGCCGTTTGGATATGTGATCAGCAAATTACCGTTATCGCTTATACCAAAGACAGTGGCAGAATATTCCTGACCGTTTTTGATAAAACTGATTTGCTTGTCTGTTAAAAGTGAGCGTTCACGGTATTCACTGAGAAAATCACTGTCATTGTTAATTAAATTTTTAATAACTGCAGCGGCAAGGGCGTTTCGAGAAATTTCTTTGTTTCCTAAAGTGCCTGCGGTATCCTTTATATCCTCGGGAAAATCTGTGGTATAACAGTTAACTCCTATTCCGATTATTATACGATTGTCGGTTGCTTCGCAAAGTATACCGCAGATTTTGCGACCGTTAAGATACAGGTCATTTACCCATTTGATTTGGGGCGAAAGGGAATATATTTCCTCAATGGCGCGGCAAACTGCAACAGCCGCAAATAATGTGATAAGCTGCACGGCTTCATTTGATTTAACAGCAAGGCTTAAATAAAGCCCCGACTTAGCGGGTGAATAAAAGCTTTTACCCTGTCTGCCGCGTCCGGCACTTTGTTCTTCTGCAATAACGGCAAAGGGCAAATCACAGCTATAAAGGCGACGACATTCAGTGTTGGTGGAGTCAATGATATTATGTATGTATATAGGAATACCTTTTAAATTATCGGGCAAAAGACTTCTTATTGCTTTTGCTGACAGCGAATTATCCGAATTAAGCAATAGTAAAACCTCCCTTTTAACAATATTTTCTCATAAGTAGAAAGAATAGTCAAGCCTCTGAGTTAAGAAGCGGAAGGTATTCATTCCATCTGTGTTTCCTTATAGGCATAACAGGATGACGCATATCATCAAATAAGAGTATTAATGCAGGAGAAATGTTGTTATGCTTATCTGTATAGTAATATCCGATCAGTTTACCTTCACGTATAAGTCTTTTTGCTGTAGCGTGATAATTGAAATACTTCATACAATACTATCCTTTACGGAAATTAATATGACTGTATTGTAACCTGTTTTAAACACAAAAATGCCGTTTACAAAAAATTCAAATAATAAAATTGACATTTTACATTCTTGTGATATGATATGAAAGGAAAATTATTATTACAAGATAGGAGAATTTTACGGTGAAAATTCTTATAGCCGGTGCGGGAAAGGTTGGTTCTGTAATAGCAATGCAGCTTTCCACGGAAGGGCACGATATAACTTTGATAGATTCCGATTTCAGCATTCTTGAAACTGAAATAGAGCAGTGCGATGTTATGTCCGTATGCGGCAACTGCGCTACCGCAGATACCCTTATTAAAGCGGGAGTGAAGGAAGCAGATTTACTTATTGCTACCACGGGTGCTGACGAAGTTAATCTGCTGTCCTGTGTTATTGCGCACAGTATTAATCCTACGCTTCATACTATTGCGCGCATACGTAATCCCGAATATAGTGACCAAATTTATAAAATGCGCGATATTTTTGCACTTTCGATGATTGTTAATCCTGAAAAGATGGCGGCAAAGGAAATTGAGCGTCTTTTAAAATATCCGGGATTTTTAAAGCGTGAAACTTTTGCTAAGGGCAGAGCAGAGATAGTTGAGATAAAAATTGATTCCAAGAGTCAGCTTTGCGATTTATCCCTTAAAAATTTGGGCTCGGTTATAAAATGCAAGGTGCTTGTTTGCGTAGTTTTGCGTGACGGTAAGGCGATCACTCCCGACGGCGAATTTATACTTCGTGACGGTGACCGCATTTTTGTTACTGCACCTACAAATAATTTATCGGGACTACTTGCGAGTCTTAAAGTCGTTACCAAAAAAGTTAAAACAGTACTTATTTGCGGCGGTGGGCGAGTCGGTTATTACCTTGCCAAGAAATTATGTCAAGACGGTTTTAAGGTAAGCATAATCGAAAAGGATTACAATATTTGTGTAAAGCTTGATGAGCTTCTTCCTGATGTTGATATTATCCACGGAGATGCAACCAATCAGCCGTTACTTGAAAATGAGGGATTGGCAGACAGTGATGCGCTTGTTACACTGACGGGATTGGATGAGCTTAACATCATAATTTCTCTTTATGGGCAAAGCCTTGAGATACCGCAGGTTATAACTAAGCTCAGCCATATGCAAAACAGCGAAATTTTAGATAATCTTCCTTTGGGCAGCATTATTTCTCCCGACGAACTTTGCTGTAATTCTATTGTAAGATATGTTCGCGCTATGAAAAACCAGGCAGGTGCGGCTCTTGCGGTGCATTTCATCGCAGACAGACATACAGAGGCAATCGAATTCAGAGTTAATGAAAATACGGTACATTTGGGAGAACCGTTAAAAAATATTAAAATCAAGAAAAACGTTCTTATTGCCTGTATTTCTCATC
>CAYRPK010000146.1:0-4020 GCA_964426175.1 uncultured Eubacteriales bacterium
CTAAATTGGATATTATTCCTGACACTGCGGTTATCTTGGGTAGCAGTATGGGCGGTTTTGTTTCAAATATGCACATTATTTCTTCTGTTGAATTTTCAGAGCTTGAAGGATTTCCTGTTGCAACGGTTAAAGGACATCAAGGAAGATTTGTATTAGGTAAAATTTGGGATAGATTTGTTATAGCTGTTCAGGGACGAATTCATTACTATGAAGGCTATGATATTTCAGATGTTGTTCTGCCTGTAAGGGTTTTAGGATTGATAGGTGTGAAAAATATTATTTTGACTAATGCCGCCGGCGGCATAAATACAGCCTTTAACAAGGAAGATATTATGCTTGTTACGGATCATGTGTCATGCTTTGTTCCGTCACCATTAAGAGGGGAGAACTACGAAAAATTCGGATGTCGTTTTCCCGACATGACGCAAGTATATGATTTGAGTATGTGTAATACTGTAAGAAAATGTGCCAAAAAGCTTGGAATTTCCTTAAAAGAGGGAGTTTATGTTCAGCTTTCCGGTCCTAATTATGAAACACCTGCTGAAATCAGAATGTTATCTTCTTTCGGTGATGCAGTAGGCATGAGCACGGCTGTGGAAGCGATGGCGGCTAAGCATATGGGAATTAATGTCTGCGCCTTAAGCCATATAACTAATATGGCGGCAGGCATTGAGAATGATGCCCTGATGCACGAAAATGTAACAAAATGCAATGCAGATATGCTTTGCAAGCTGCTAACGGAAATAATAAAAGAGAGGTAAGGAAATAAAAATCCTTACCTCTCGGTTTTTATCAGAGATTATTCATCAATAGTTTCAGTAGCTATGATGTCCTCATTAACTATTGTTTCGGAAACATCAAGTGCAGTTCCGTTGACGGTAACCGTAGCATTGGCAGAACCTTCCTGAGTAACGCAGACAATGCCGTCGTCGTCAGTAAGTATTGTGACAGTGCCGCCTTGAATATCCACGGTGTCAAGAGATTTAATGCCGTTGTTATCAACATCAATGTTAATTTCGCCACCGTTTATCAAGACATTAGTCACGCCTGAAATGCCGTCATCAACAGCTGTGATATTCAGCTTTCCGCCGTCGATTTGTACGTACCCCTTCTTATCAGAGGTATCGTTAGTGGATTTAATTCCGTCGCCATCAGCAGTGACGGTGATGTTACCGTCTTTGATAAGAAGGAAATCCTTACCCTTTATTCCGTGATTAATTGCGGTGACGTTGATTGTTCCGCTTTCAATAGTGACCTCGTCTTTTCCGACAATGCCGTTAGCGTAATTACCTGTTACAGTGAGGGTTCCGGTACCGTTTATAATTAAGTCATCCTTTGAATAAATGGGTGACTCAAGGTCGGTATCTTCGCCGACAAATTCATATTTTTGTCCGTCTGTAATTTTGTTTTCAGTACCGTCTTTTAAGGTTATTACTGCCTTTGTTGCATTTTTGACAAAGATTGGGGAGGAATTACTGCAGGTGATATCAACGCCGTTTAAAATAAGATATGCCGTGCCGCCGTCTTCAAGATTTACGATAATATTTCCGTCAGAAAGAGTACCTGAAAGCTCATACGTGCCAGGCTCGGAAATTGTTAAGGTTGAACCGCTGACAGTGCCGCAGGTGCTATCTCCGAGTTTGATGGAAGAACCATCGAGCTTTACGGAAACAGTACCGTCAGAACTGACGCCTGCTTCACCGCAGGAACACATCAAACTTAATGAAAGCAATGAAGCAAGAGTTAAAGATACAATTTTTTTGTTTTTCATGATAATCAAATCCTTAATCTATAGTGTTTTAGTGTTTTGCGTTAAACTATAAATAATTATATCAAAAATTCGAAATTATGTCAAAATATGACAGGTAAAAAGACTGTATATTTTGTAAAATAAATATTATGGAAATGTCGCGTTTTAGGCTTAATAAATTTCCTCAGTCAAAATATCGGCTTTACGCTTTAATTCAGCTGCAAAATATGCTACAGTCATAATCATAAGAACTTTCTTTAATCGTGCTTTTCCGCCTTCAAATGGCTCATGATAATCGGTGAGTGCTTTATCTATACAGCTATCAGCCAATTCGTCCGAAAGATTATTTTCACCTAAACTAATTATGACGGATATGAAGTAGAGATATAAATCGGTATCATCAATCATGTCATCACTTTCATCGTCGAGGTGACCGTTGATGAAAGACAGCATACTTACTATCTGTGGGATAGAAAGACTGTCCTTAAGCATATTAATTGTAATCAAACGGCAGAACTGACGTTTTGAATACTGCTTCGATATCGGCGGTGAGCAAAAGCCGCGTTTTATCCAGTTTTGAATAGTATATGGCTCTACACCGCTTAATCGTGAAACTTGTGAAAGTACCAGGCCTCCGCCGTAAAAAATATTTGAGAGCATATTGGAAACTGATTCTTTTGAAATAATTTCACATTTAATTTGCGAACCCGGCAATAACTGAGTCATATAAACACTCCCTTCAACATGAAAATATTTAAAATTATGCTGATTGTTTGCTTAGATTATATCATGCGGTCGAATGATTATCAAGGGCTATCCTCTGATTTTGTTAAAATATTAATTTCGTTAAGAAAATTTACCATAATAAATTACGAATATGTTTGACAAAGACGCATCTGTATTGTAAAATATATCTAATGAATTTTGCTATTTGGGAGGTGCGCATTTTTTCTTTTGGATAAATGCAAATATAATGGAACCTAAATATAAAAGAATTCTCCTCAAGCTTTCAGGTGAAGCGCTTGCGGGAGATAAAGGAACCGGACTTGATACGGATACCATTTTGACATATTGCAAAAGCATTAAAAAGTGCGTTGAAGCAGGTGTCGAAATCGGTATTGTAGTCGGTGGAGGAAATTTCTGGCGCGGACGTTCAAGCGGCAGTATGGATCGTACCCGTGCCGACCATATCGGCATGCTTGCTACGGTTATGAATTCGTTGGCGCTCGCTGATGCATTGGAGCAGCTTGAGGTTCCCGTAAGAGTTCAGACTGCAATCTCTATGCAGCAAATTGCCGAGCCTTATATCAGACTTAAGGCAATGCGCCATCTTGATAAGGGCAGAGTAGTAATTTTCGGTTGCGGAACAGGTAATCCTTTCTTCTCGACAGATACTGCCTCGGCACTTCGTGCTGCTGAAATTGATGCAGAGATAATATTTAAGGCAACCAAGGTTGATGGTGTTTATGACAGTGATCCCAAGGAAAATCCCGATGCCAAACGCTTTGATGAGATTACTTACAGCGAAGTTTTAAATCGCGATTTGGCTGTTATGGACGCAACTGCTACTGCACTTTGCAAAGATAACGGTATTCCCATACTCGTTTTCAGTCTTGACGATTCAGATAATATTCTCAAGGCTGCAATGGGTGAAAATATAGGAACAATTGTTAAGGAGGCATGATTTATCATGGCGGAAATTAAAATTTATAAAGATAAAATGGAAAAAACCGTAGCGGCTTTTCAAAACGAATTAGGTGCTATTCGTGCAGGACGCGCAAATCCTGCAGTACTTGATAAGGTTTTTGTTGATTATTACGGAGTACCTACACCTGTAAATCAGATGGCAGCTATTTCTGTTGCTGAGGCGAGAGTTCTTGTTATTCAGCCTTGGGATGTATCCACGTTAAGAGAAATTGAAAAAGCTATCAACATTGCAGATATTGGTATCAATCCCCAGAATGACGGCAAAATGATCAGACTTGTTTTTCCGCCTCTTACTGAGGAACGCAGAAAAGAGCTTTGCAAGGATATAGGCAAATACTGTGAGAATTCGAAGGTTGCTATTCGTTCGATCAGACGTGACGCAATGGATACCTTTAAGAATGAAAAGAAAAACTCTGTTATTACTGAGGATGATTTAAAGGGTCTTGAAAAGGACGTTCAGGACATTACTGATAAGTATTGCAAGGAAATTGACTCTTTGGCAGCAGCGAAAGAGAAGGAGATTATGTCAGTCTAATTTTTGCATTTACTTCGGGGATGCTTTA
>CAYRPK010000147.1:0-4005 GCA_964426175.1 uncultured Eubacteriales bacterium
ATTCGCGAAGAAACCTCCTCTCAATCCTTCCTTTCAATGCTGAATCAACCTGAAAACTGCAAAGTATACTCCTCCACCGGAGCTTTGCTTGGTGCTGAAGATACTATCACTACCGGCTGCACTGTCACTCTTTATGAAGGCTCCGTCGCCCTTCATACGCTTACCATAGTTATTATGGGTGATGTTTCGAAGGATGGCAAAATCAATTCTACTGACTTTACTCAGGTAAGGCGGCAATATCTTGAGCTTTACAGCATGAATGATACTCAAAAGGTTGCTGCCGACGTAACTTACGATGGAAAAATTAATTCTACTGACTTCATGCAAATACGAAAGCATTTCTTAGGTTTATTTAATTTATTCGAATAAATATAACAGACACAAGTGTTTTTCTTTAACTCTTGATTATTGCGTGTTAATAATTACTATTAAGATTAAGCACACAAAAGCCGAGTGTATACGTTCTGTATACACTCGGCTTGTTTATACTGTTAAAAATTATTCCGCGGATTTTTTCTTAATAAGAAAAACTACACCACCGACGGCTACAGCCGCGATAAGTACGATCAACAGAATCCAAATCCAAGTTGAACTTGAATTTTCATTATCTTCTGCTGCCGAAGCAGAAGAACTATCCGAAGCGGCATTAGAAGCATCGGATTGCTCTGTTTGGCTTTCATTTGCAGAAGCATTGCTTTGCGTATTTTCGTCACCCTCAGCACTTACTGTATTTCCCTCGTTTGAAGCAACAGGGTCCTGAGACGATGCATCAGTATCAGATTCAACTGCCGTCGTACCGCCGAAAGTCAGAACGAGGTCTGTGCCTGCCGCACCCGGGCAGGAATCAAGCGCCGCATTGGCAACAGTTCCGTTTATAACGCCGTTGGTAGCAGAAATAACTGTTTTTTCTGCCTGTGCAATTACCTCAAATTTCAAGGTAGCTGCACCTTGACCGTCATAAAGCTGTGCGCCTGTTAGCGACATATCCACTACCATAATCTTGATTTTTCCGTTTTCAGTCTGATTGGTATATATTTCAAAGTCGCTGTGAGAAACAGTACAGCCGTCCGCATCAAAAGAAAGTACATCCGCATCATAAGAGAGCTCTGATACATCGTATGAGCATATACCCTCGTCAAAAGCTATATCAGTCGGTGTAAGTGTAACACTGATGATATCACCCACCTTAATTCCCGAGGTTTTATCTGCAGCTAACGCTAAGGTAAAGTCAGCTGACGCATTGGCCGTAATTACGGGACAAATAAGCATTGCAATAATTGCAAACACAATAACATTTTTTAAAAATTTATTTTTCACGTTAATCACCTTATCTTTGTCTGATAAATATAACTCTTCTGTGAAATTTAAGTCGGTTTCAGCTTAGCCGAAACCGACTTAAATGGTCTTACCTTAATACTTCTTATTCTGCAGAATAAAGATCGAATGTGCCAAGGAAGTGACGGCGTACTCTCATAAAGTCGGTGGAGTTGATTTCACCGTCGCTGTTAGTATCAGCAACCACGGATTCTAAATAGTCTTCAAATTCATAAATACCGAGGAAGTTTCTGCGAATTCTCATAAAGTCAGTAGAGTTGACCTGTCCGTCGCCGTTAAGATCACCATTGACAGTAACTTCATACAAGGTATCAATATACTCTTCGCCGACAAGTATCTGAATCCACATGCCTGTGCCGACTAAAGCATCATCAGCGATAACATTACCGTCGTCATCAACTAACTGAATTTCTTCAACAAAGTTTGCCTTAAAATCCGCTACTGTGACACCTGCAGGAACATCGCAAACATACAAGAATTCTTTATCAAGAGCATAGGTGCTGTCATCAGTCAAGGTCAAGGTCCATTCAATGATAGCAGGAGGTTCACTACCCTCAAGAAGAGTGGTATAGTATGAATCAACATACTCTCCATCTACAAGTACCATTACCCACATATCGTTTTCGACTAATGCTTCATCTGCATAAACATTACCTTCGATATCGGTCAATTGTACTTCTTCAACAAAGTTTGTCTTAAAATCTGCTACAGTTGTTCCTTCGGGAATATTGGTAACATACCCTCCATCTTCATAAAGAGCATAGGTGCTGTCTTCAGTCAAGGTCAAGGTAACTTCAATGAAGTCGTAGGGCTCAGTCATAGCGAGGCAACCCATAAAGACTATTACGGAGAAACTATTTTCGCTTAAATCCGAATCGCCCTCTTCAGTTCCTTCTTCAGGAGCTACTTCTTCGGTTCCCTCTTCGGATAATTCTTCTGTCTCGCCCATACCGAGTATGCCTTCGAGCATTCCGCCGCCTTCATAGAAAAGACCGATTGCGAGATAATCCTCGCCCTCATATTCAACAACATAGGTTTCTACTGCGATACCCATCATTTCAGTGGACTGAACAGGCTCAGCATCTTCGGAAATAGTGAGCTCAGTGTAACCACTGAAATCCTCATTATAAGCATTGAATACTATACCGCGGAGTCCTTCGCCGGTAGGTGCGCTAACAACTTCGATCATAGAAACAAGAACCGTATCTTCAATAATTTCTACAGGAGTATTAGTTTCAAAGCCTAAATAACTGATGGAAACAGAGGATGAATAATCATCAACAAATGCGAATAATAAATCGGTTGAACCATAGCCGCGAAGTGCTTCAAGCTCTTCTCCTGCTATCACCTCAGAGGTGTTATCAGAATAATTAACGGTTAGCTCCATTCCGGTTAAATCGGCATAAGGATAAGTGCCTGCATAATAAGTTGTTTTATCGGGAGCCTTAGTAACTTCAATACCTGTTACGGTTGCTTCAGGCTCGGGAATTTCGCCGTTGTAAATCTCGAATTCATAAAGAGAAACAGTGGCGAGTTTTTCATAGTTAGTAACATAAACTCTTACATAACGTGCAGTTACAGGTTCAATGACAACATCATCAAAATGCTCGTTATTGCCTGCCATTGAAACTTCGCTTCTTGTTTTTGAAACAAAGGTAGCATCAGTCCAAGCCTCCGCATCATCAGAATACTGAATAACAAAGCCATCTTTGTCTGCACGCGCGGTCTCCCAATAAAGACGAACTTTATCAAACTGCTTAGCTTCGCCTAAATCAACGTAAACCCAAGCAGGAGTTGTTGCGCTGACATTGGTGTTGGTCTGCCAACGGGTTGCATAGTCACCGTCATTGACATAATCCTTGCCAAGGTCGGTACGTTCCTCTCCGCTGTTGCCGTCAACAACTGTACTGTCAACGGTAACTTCTTTACCGAGCGCTAAGTTAGCACTGTTGCTGTAATCTTTTTCGGCATTATCTTCAATGGTGATATTCTGATAGCCAAACAACTCGCTTACGTTACCCTGATACTCTTCCTTAACTGCAAACATAGCAACAATAAGGTCAAGATCAACACCAATTGATTCCATAGTATTTACGGAAGCACCGACAAAGGGCACGGGATATTCTTCCATTACTGCACCCTCATAGTCGATCCAAGGCAATTGATGGTTATAATCGGCAACAAACATAGAAACTGCCAAAAAGATATCCGTAGTTGTTACCTCTGCCTCTGTTTCGTCAAAAGCAAACTGATCCTTAAACCAGAATTTGAAGCTGGTTGTCGAACCGTAAGAAAATTCAGTGATGTAGGTTTTAACTAATTCATCATAGACCTTTCTCTGGTTGTCCGTCAGCATAGTAGAAGCAATACCTGCTGCGGATACAGAATATGCCGACACGAACATCGTGACGGCCATTGCGATGGTTAAAAATGCCGCCGCAATTTTCTTGAACATTTTCATTTTTGTACCAACCCTTTCTTTACGTTGAAAGCGCATTAGTCTAACGTTTAAGCACTCCCTGATTATGGATTAATAATATCACATGTTTCAGTCCATTGTCAACTAAATATTGCAACATTTTTTACATTTTTTTGTCATATTTGCGCAAATAATCCCGATGCTTTTCCTGTTGCAAAACATCGGGATTATTTTTATATAATTTCTTTTCC
>CAYRPK010000148.1:0-3977 GCA_964426175.1 uncultured Eubacteriales bacterium
TATAGTATTTACATCTAATCTTGAGTATTCAATGGAAGTTAGGATACAAATTGATAATAAAATATTATCTGTTGTAAATCTTCATTTGCCGTGGAGGAGTGCTTTAGAACGCGAGAGGGCAATAGTTGATATTGTTAATTCGTTGGATGTGAAAAGCTTTGATTATTCGTTTATTGTAGGTGATTTCAATTGCTCTGAAAATTCTTCGGTGAAGGGATTTTTGAAAGGAGAGCAATCATTATTTGGCTGTGATGCTTTATATTTTGATTTGGCTGAAAGTTTTGCAGATAGATGTGGTGTTAGCCCGTCAATTACGTTGGATTTCAGAAAAAATCCCCGATGGAGAAAGAATGGGGAAACGATTTCGGACGCAATTGAAATTAATCAGCGATATGATAGGATATTACTTAATAACTGTTTTCCTAAAGCGCTCCCCAAATTGATTTGCTGTGATATTTTTGGAGCTGAGGTATCGGAGGCGACAGATTTGGCTGCTAGTGACCATTATGGTGTATTTGCAGATTTAGATTTAAAGGATGAAATATTATGAATGTTACAATAAGACAAATAACAGTAGATGAAAAAGAAATACTTCGTAACTTGATAGAAAAATATAATTATGAATTTTCGCAGTGGGATAAGAGAGACGTTAATGCTCTTGGACTTTACGGGTATAGATATCTTGACCATTATTGGACAGAAGAAAGTCGATTTGCGTTTTTTATTATTGCCGATGATAAAATTGCCGGTTTTGCGATGATTAATTCATATTACGATCTTTTTGAACCTGTTGATTTTGGTGTAGCAGAGTTCTGTATTTTACCGAAATATCGTAGGTTGGGTGTGGGTAAAAAAGCGATATTTGATATTTTTGACAGAATACACGGAAAGTGGCATCTAAAAATGCATCCCCAAAATATCGGCGCAAGCCGTTTTTGGAATAACGTGGTGGCAGAATACACAAAGAACAATTTTAGATTAGAGAAGAATGTTGCAGGCACTGAGTTTGATGACGGTACTGCTGCAGATATTATCTTTTTTGAGAACTAAGGTATACGGATATGATAGAATTTGAGAATATTGTGCTGCCTGAGAAAATAATAGAATTGGTTGGCAGTAAAGACTTTAATATTGAAACCATAGGAATGTCAGATTCAAAAGTTATTACTTTTGATGATATGGTGTTGAAAATCGAAAATCATAATGAAGTTATTGATAGTACCATTGATATGATGAGTTGGCTTAACGATAAGGTTCCGATACCTAAAATTATTCATTATGAGGTGGCTGATGGAAAAAGCTATTTATTGATGAGTAAGATTAGAGGTAAGATGTGTTGTGACAAATACTATATGGATCATTCTAAGGAAATGGTGCATCTGCTTGCTGACGGATTAAAAATGCTTTGGAGCATTGGTATTTCAGATTGCAAGCGTCAATTCAAACTTGATATGGATTTGTGTAAGGCAAGGGAAAAGGTGGAATCTCATAGGATAAATGCAAAGAGGTTTGAGCTTGAAGCATACGAAAGGAATCGATTCGAAAATCCTGAACAGCTTCTTCGATGGTTGGAAGAAAATCGCCCCGATTATGAGCCTGTACTATCTCACGGAGATTATTGTTTACCCAATATTTTTATTGCTGGTGGCAGAATAAGTGGATTAATTGATTTGGGATATACCGGCGTTGCTGATAAATACAGAGATATTGCTACGTGTTATCGCAGTTTGAAGAATAATTTTAACGGTTCTTACGGTGGCAAGGTATATAACGATTTTAACCCGGATATTCTATTTGAAGAATTAGGGTTAGATTTGAATTGGGAAAAATTAAAATATTATATGATGTTGGATGTACTATTAGCATAAATCAAAAAGCGAGGTAAATTTCACCTCGCTTTTGCTATGCAAATACTACTTTTACCTTACCCTTCTCTTCTTTGAAAGCAACAAAATTAAAGCGCCGCTTACAAATGTGAGAGAGCACCAAAGGACTAAATTACTACCATATCCCGTTTCGGGAGATGTCGGTGTATCGGTTGCAGTATCATTCTCAGGGGCGGTATCTTTCTCGGTTGTGGCGACGATCTCAATGCGTCCACTGCCGTTTAACGAGCTGTAATCGAGCTTAAGCTCGGGATATTTGGCGGCAAGAGGTGAGTTAGTAGCTTCTATAATGCCATCCTCAAAGCCCTGAACATAATTGGCGAGAACCATATAATCTTCCATCACGTAGTCCAACACATTTACTGCGCCTTCAAACATTGCATATCCGTCGCCAAGATCGCGCAGGGTATAATTATAGCCTGCCAAATTATATGATGCATCTAAATCGAGTGCCTTCCAGAGCCCTGTTTCTTTATCATATACCTTAACATCATAAACGCGGTATTTTTCAGGACCGCCGAGCCACGTGCCCACATCATCAGCCTTCGTTGTATCGGGGACGGTGGGATCGATCTTATATGTGATACCCGAAACCTGCAGGAAGCCGCCGTTTTCACCAACGCCTACATTGCGAGCGCCCCATTCCAATGCGTCCAAAAGCTGCTGGCCTGTAACGGTTTGCAGGCATGCTACATTGCCGAAGGTATGCATATCCTTGCAGGTCTTATATGAAATATCGCCGCTTATTTCCTTATTACGGATACCTCCGCCGTTCATAATGGCAACATCAACGTCAAGCCCCATGTCGTCAAATAGATAATAGAGTGCGTCCGCTGCAAAATCGCCCGAATTGGTTTCTTGACTGCGCACCAAGCGATTTCCATCAGCGTCATAGTTATCAAATGTAAGGTTGGTCGAACCTATACTCTGACCAAGCTGCTCGTCGATCTGCGTAAGCCACGCGTCTTTGATCGCCTTGACCTCTTCGTCCGAAATAAGCTCGGTACCGTCATACAGCTCGGAGGTCAGCTTATAGCCTTCAATTGTTTCGCCATCCTCAGAAAGAATTTCCTCACATTCGATAAAATCCGTAGCGATATCGCCCGATTCAGAATCAATGACCATCATACCGATGCGGTTAAAATATTCACCTGTTTGAGTAAGCAAAACGTCATTTCCGCCCTTGTCCTTGACCGCCTTGCTTTCCATCACGGTATGGGAATGTCCGTCAATAAACGCATCAAGTCCAACAACACCCGCAATGGTCTCCTCGCTTGTCCAAGGCTGTGAGGAAGGATCAACGCCTAAATGACCCAGAGCGATTACCTGCGTAGCACCTGCGGCTTTAGCTTCGTCTATGGCTTTCTGCACATCCTGCTGCAAAGCAGAGCCGTCTTCACCACCCGAAATGCCGTAAATAAAATTGCCGTTTTCATCCTGAAAATATGCAGGAGTGGATTTGCTGAAGGTCTCAGGCGTGGTAATGCCGACGAATGCAAGCTTTTTATCGCCGCATTCATACATCGTGTAACTGTTCAGCACATTTTCGCCGCGCACACCGTTTGCTTCGTGATAAAAATTAGCAGATATATACGTAAATTCGGCAAGGTCGATGACATTCATGCAGCCTTGCATATTGTAATCAAATTCATGGTTACCGAGGGTCGCAACGTCATAGCCTGTGGCATTCATCATTTTGATGATGCTCTCGCCCTTATCCATAGAGCCGTAGGCAGTACCTTGTATATGGTCACCTGCATCGACCAAAAGAACATGCTTATACTGCTTTTGCAGGTCAGCTTTAATGTCTGCGATCACATCGTAACTCAAGGGACCGTCAATGTAGGTGTGGACATCGTTAGTGTAAAGTATCACGATGTCATCCGAAAGAACTTCGGAAGTCGCAGAAGCGGGAACAGCCGCCGAAAGCAAGAGGAAGAGTGCCATTAATGATGTAATAAGCTTACGCATTTAACATATCTCCTTTTTTGATATATTTTCGTAAAGCAAGCAAACCAAAAGCGGTTTGGAGGCTTACATAAATATTTTACTTAAATTTCTCTCAACAGTCAATAGTAAATAAAAAGTACA
>CAYRPK010000149.1:0-3952 GCA_964426175.1 uncultured Eubacteriales bacterium
TTCGGGACTTACCGCTTGTGTTGAGGTCGCAACCAATAATTATATAACTCATCCCCGTTGGTATGTATTAGGTAAAGATGGAACCTTGCAAATAGATGATTGGAACTGTGACGGCAAAATAGTTAAGGTTAAAGATAAGGACAATACTTGGGATGAAGAGATCGTCTTTACCAAGGCAGGTCCCACCAAGACTATGGCGGCGCGCCGCCCAGAATCGGTCGAAACGATCAATATTTCCGAGCCTACTGATGTTGAAGACGGCTTGCAGGTAGTCTACCGTCAGCTTGTTAATGCTATTGAGGGCGCAGAGCTTACAATAAAGCCCGAGCAGGCGTTAAGAGTAATGAAGGTTATGGAAGCAGCATTTAAATCTGCCGAAACCGGCGAAGCTATTAAAACGAATATCTAAAATTTTTATCAAAACCTCGCGCGAAGAGTATATCGTGCGAGGTTTTGTTCATAATTGATGTCGAATATTATAGAACCACATCGAATAATTAATTTTCTGTTAACAATCATGCGACGTGTTGACAATATTAATGAATTGTAACATAATATAATTGTCAATTGTGAATTGACGATTATATTAAATGGGAGGATTATAAAAATGAAAAGATTATGTTCACTGATATGTACCCTTTGCTTAGTTTTTGTCAGCGGGCTTAGTGGAATGACTGTGTCGGCTGCAGAAATAACTTCGATAGAAGGATGCTTTAAATATTCAGTTAAAAATGGCGAGGCTACGGTTTTAAAGGTCTTTCCCGTAGAAGATGCCAATTATGCACTTCCCGAAACCCTTGGCGGATATCCAGCAACTGCCATTGGAGATAACGCATATAGCTTTTTCGATATAGAAACAATATCAATTCCTACAAATATTAAAAGCATTGACGAACAAGCTTTTGATTATGCACAGTATTTAGGTAAAATAAATGTTGATGCTGAAAATCAGTATTACACCTCTGTGGACGGCATCTTATATGATAAGGAAATGAAAACTCTTATCCGCTGTCCCGAAAACTATAACGGTAAGATCATCATTCCCGACGGAGTTGAGAAAATTTGCGACGGCGCTTTTTTCTCTTGCCGTGAGTATAGTTATATATCTGGAACTAATATTGAGTGTGTGGTTGTTCCTAAAAGTGTTACACAAATGAAGTTCGATGCCTCTGCTGACTATGGCCATATTTATTTTGGCGGAAGTCAAGAAGAGTGGAACCAATTGGAAATCAGCAACGAAATTTCAGCTTCTGAAGTTTGCTTAAATTACGTTTTGGGCAGTGAAACCATAATTACAGAAAGCGTTGAGGCAGATTGCGAAGAGGGCGGTATCTACAGAATAAAATGTGCACATTGTGATTATACGGTGAAGGAAAGCATTATAAATCCCTTAGGTCACGATTACGGCGAAGCTTTCCCCGATGAAGGCGTTTATGAAACGCAGAAATGTAGTTGTTGTGATGCAACAAGAGTAGTTACACGTAAGGGCAATTTTATATATGAAATAAAAAATAAAACCGCAATTCTTGTGAAGATGATATCAAATTTCGTTGAGGCTCGTATTCCGAGCACCGTTGACGAATATCCAGTGGTTGCTATAGGAGATAACGCATTTGAAACGGCAAGCTCTGCACATATTATTATACCTGCAAGCGTGGAGAAAATAAGTGAAAAAGCCATATGTGATATTCCTATTTTAAACGAGGTGCAGGTTGATGCTGAAAATCAGCATTACACTTCTGTTGACGGAGCGTTATATGATAAGGAAATGAAAACCCTTATCAGAATACCTAAATGCAGTGGAGAGGTTATTATACCAGATGGAGTGGAAAGAATTTGTAGCTTTAAAAATTGCGGTGGTATTACCTCATTAAAATTGCCGGAAAGCCTTAAGGTGATAGAAGAAGGCGCTTTTGAGGGATGTGAACAGTTAGAAAGTCTTCATATTCCGGCAAATGTTGAGAAATTAACAAGCTTTGACGGCTGTAACGCCTTAAAAGAAATAACCGTTGATGAGAACAATTCTCGATATACCGCTGTTGACGGAATACTTTATGATATGCAACTTAAAAAAATGTTGTATTGTCCGAAATTGCAGGAAGGCAAAGTTGTTGTTCCGGATGGAATTGAGCAGCTTTCAAATTTAAGCAACCGCCCAAACATAACGGAGCTTGTTTTACCCGAGGGCTTTAACCAGATGCTTGGCGAATCTGCATTCTACGGCTGCACTTCTCTTGAAAAAATTTACATTCCGTCAACCCTTGCAAGGGGCTTAGAAATGGCATTTAAAGACATTCATAACTTAAAAGAAATTAATGTTTCTTCTGAAAATAAGGTTTATGTCTCTGTTGACGGTGTTGTTTATGATAAGGCAATGAAAGAGGTTATTCAAATCCCCGCCGGCAAGGATATTGTTAATATCGCGGACGGAGTAATGGGCATACGGGATAGTGCACTCTTTGACCATAAGACGACAGTAGAATATTTATTTATACCGGAAAGTGTCACTTTCTGTGAGCTTGTTTACCCTACAATCTCTCACATATATTTTGGCGGAACTCAAGAAGCTTGGGAGAAGTTAGGCATAAGCCGAAAATACAATGCAGAGCATTACGGTAAAACTGTGCATTTCGATGTAAAGTATGATGAAGATATATTGATTCATGTCACCGCAGAAGAGGACTGCGAAAACGAAGGGTATAATGGTATAAAATGTTCACTTTGCGATTACATTTATAAAACCGAAAAAACCGCTCCTACCGGTCATGATTACGGCAATCTTCTTTTCGATGAAAGCGGATATCATTATGAATGTGAACATTGCGAGCACACTATGTTGCCAACAGTTACGTTTGCCAAAGGTGACATTGATGGCGACAATGTCATTAACTCGGTAGATTTTGTTAGGGTTCGTGCCTATTTCTTTGGAAGATATGAGTTTAACGACGAACAAATTATCACAGCTGACGTAAACAGTGACGGAGTTATAAATTCTACAGACTTTATGCAAATTCGTTATCATTTCTTGGGACTATATGTTGTCGGCGAATAATATTATGAACAAAACCTCGCACGATATACTCTTCGCGCGAGGTTTTGTTCATAATTGATGTCGAAAGCTGTCGAACTACATTGAATAATTAATTTTCTGTTAACAACCATGTGATCTGTTGACAATATTAATGAATTGTAACATAATATAATTGTCAATTGTGAATTGACGATTATACAAAGGGGAGGCAGTTTGAAAGATAAATCTTTCAAACACGGGTTTTCTGCCTTTCGTGCCGAACATAATGGCACGAATTTTGCCAAGGCAAAAGCCGCAAAAACACCGCAACATTAATGAAACGGAGGGTTTGACTTGAAAAAGTGTTCGAAAATAGTTTCCATGCTTCTTATGCTGGCACTGCTGATATCACCTTTATCGGTAGCCGCAATGGCAGAAGAAGTGCTACAACCGGCAGTATCTGCGGTCGAGTCTGAAAATGCTGCAGAGGAAGCTTATATCGTTGAAGAGGATGAGTCTCTTCGTGATGAATTCTCCAAGCACTTTATAAACTCTGACGGTACATATACTGCAGTAACCTATGCCGAAGCCGTCCATTATCAGGATGGCGACGAGTGGGAAGAAATAGATAATACCCTCGTTTCCGTTACAGAAAACGGCAAGCAGGTCTATACCAACCGTTCGGGCGGAATAGCAGATATTCCCAAGGTAACTTTTCAGCAGAATGAGGCAGATAAAACGGCTTCAATATCGGTCGACGGTTATTCAATTTCATGGAATGTCCGTGCAAAAACTGATGCTACAAAATATGCACAGTATAAAGTGGAAGAAGCCGCCCTTTCCCAAAGTGCTGAGGTAGTAGGCAACAATATTGCCACTGCGGCGGTGGTTCCCGAAAGCTCTGTCACCATAACGGCGGTATCGGAATATATTAAAGCAAAT
>CAYRPK010000150.1:0-3938 GCA_964426175.1 uncultured Eubacteriales bacterium
CCTATACCCAAAACGAATTCAATATAAGATATTTTATAGCCTTTGTTCAATCTTGCCCTTGATGGGAACACCTGCATCCATAAGAGCTAAGGTAGAGCCACAGATGGAGCCCTGAGAAGTAGAACCGTTAGAGGAAAGTATTTCAGAAACAAGGCGAATTGCGTAAGGGAATTCTTCTTCACTGGGGATAACGGGTTCAAGTGCACGCTCTGCCAAAGCACCGTGACCAATTTCGCGGCGGCCGGGAGAACGAACGCTTCTTGCTTCACCTACCGAGTAGGGAGGCATATTGTAATGATGCATATAACGCTTGGTTTCTTCCTCGTCAATACCGTCGATACGCTGTGCATCACCGATAGTACCTAAGGTGACAGAGGTGAGAACCTGCGTCTGACCGCGAGCAAAGAGGCCCGAACCGTGAACTCTGGGGAGAAGACCGACTTCTGCCGAAAGAGGACGGATCTCGTCGATGCCGCGACCGTCAACACGCTTGCCGTCATCCAAAAGCCAACGGCGAACGACGAATTTCTGAAGCTTATAAAGGCACTCGTCGAGCAGTGCTTCATCGGTATAAACCTCTGCAAAATGCTCCTTAACATCAGCATAAACTACCTGTAAGCGCTCGTCACGAACATTCTTATCATCAGTATCCATGGCAGCGCGTACCTTTTCGATAGCATATTCGCTGACTGCCTCAAACATATCGTGGTCAACATCCATGGACTGATATTCAAACTTCTTCTTTCCGATTTCAGCAACAATAGAGTTAATGAATTCGACTATCCTCTTGCCTTCTTCAAAGCCCTTTGCAATGGCTTCAAGCATGAGGTCATCGGGAATTTCGTTAGCGCCTGCTTCAATCATGCAAACCTTGTTTGCGGTTGAAGAAACAGTAAGCTGAAGATCGCTCTTAGCACGCTCTTCAAGGGTGGGGTTAATGACGATCTTTCCGTCAACATAACCGACCGAAACACCCGCAATAGGTCCATTCCAAGGAATATCCGAAATTGCAAGGCAGAGAGATGCACCGATCATAGCGGTGACATCGGGAGCACAATCAGGATCAACTGACATAACGGTACAGTTGATTGCGATATCATTTCTTAAATCTTTGGGGAAAAGGGGACGGATAGGACGGTCGATCATACGTGAAGCAAGGATGGCCTTGGTTCCGGGACGACCTTCACGGCGCATAAAGGAACCGGGGATACGTCCTACCGCATAAAGGCGCTCTTCAAAATCAACCGAAAGGGGAAGAAAGTCGATTCCGTCGCGAGGAGCAGCCGAAGCTGTTGCGGTACAGTGAACTACGGTATCACCGTAATGAACTAAAGCTGCTGCACTTGCAAGGCATGCAGTCTTACCTATTTCTACGGTAAGAGGTCTGCCGGCAACGTCCATTGAGTAAGTTTTTACCATTGTAAATACCTCCGAATAATTATTTTTATTTTAAAGGCATCTGCATTGGTTTAGCAATAAATCCAAACGCAAAGCACACTTTGCGGCTCGATTCACTGCTAAAATCAACACAATGCCGATAATACGAACTTAGGGGCGACTGAAAAGCCGCCCCTGACTTTTAAATTACTTACGAAGACCGAGCTTTTCGATAATTGCGCGGTAACGGTTGATATCCTTCTTCTGCAAATATGCAAGAAGGTTACGTCTGTGACCTACCATCTTATGAAGGCCGCGACGTGAGTGGTGGTCATTATGGTTTTCCTTAAGATGTGCGGTAAGGTCGTTAATTCTCTTGGTGAGAACAGCGATCTGAACCTCGGGAGAACCGGTATCACCCTCATGAGTAGCGTACTGCTCGATAATGCTTGTCTTTTCTTCTTTGTTTAACATTGCTTTCACCTCTTTAAATATTTATCCAAATACGCAGATAGGGTAACGGTGATTCCGCTTTTGCGGCGTAAGCCCGTATCCGAGTATCGGACAGAGTATATAGTACCATAACTTTCCTGATTTGTAAATGATATTTTTTAAATTTAAGTTTTTATTCAAAATTGTTGAAGTATCTTTGTGCGGATGCAATATCACTATATACGTTATTCTTTAAATCATCCACGGAAGAAAACTTTTTTTCATTGCGGAGAAATTCATGAAACTCCACCTTGATTTCCTTACCGTAAATATTCCCCGAAAAGTCGAAAATATTTGTTTCACAAAGAACTTTACTTCCGTCAACCGTGGGACGGTTTCCGATATTTGAAACTGAATTATAAATCTTTCCGTCAATTTCGGCTCGCGTAATATATACGCCGAACCTCGGAACTACGCAATTTTTCGGCAGACTTTGATTGGCAGTGGGAAATCGAAGCTTTCGTCCTAAATGCTGACCGTCAACTACTGTATTTTTAATCCCGAAGGGGTGACCGAGCAGTAAATTTGCTTTTGAAATATCCCCCTGCTCTATAAGCTTTCTGATTCGGGTCGAGCTGACAGCTTCATCCTCAAAGAGAATGGGAGGACTGCACGAAAAATTAATGCGGTTTTCCTTACATAACTTTTGGAGTAGCTTGGAGTCGCCTGATTTTTTACTGCCGAAACGGTAGTTAAATCCACAGGAAAGAGAAACTGCATCTAAATGCGCTTTAAGAATTTTAAAAAAATCGGTGGGGGAAAGAGAACAAAATTCCCTGTTAAAATCAATGTAAATCAGCTCGTCAACGCCTAATTCTTCAATATATTTTTCCTTTAATTCATTTTGAGAAATAAGGGAAAAAGATTGACCTAAAATTAAAGCCGGCGGCTGACGAAAGGTAACGACTGCCGAAATGCAATCGTTTTCCTTGGCGTAATTTACTGCCGACAAAATAACCTCTTTATGGGCAATGTGAACCCCGTCAAAGCTGCCTAATGCTATGGAGCGTTTTAACGTGTCACAACTTTCAAAAGCCTTGATAATCATATCTCTGAGCAAATTCCTCTCTGCTGACAAGAACCTTTTTTACTACTAAACTGTCTCCGCTTACTTTACCTATGCCTAAAAATAATCCGTCGGGAGCAAATAGCGCAGTATCACCCAAGACTGTGCTCCTGAGTCTGTTTAAAGAGAGGGGAGCGCCATTGACAAATCTTACAGCCTGAGTTTGTGCTACCGTTAATTTGGGAAGGGAAGAAAAAGCAATTTCTAACGGTAAAATAGGGAATTCTCCATCATTATCACGAATTTTTTGTAATTCTTCAAGAGTGGTACAATCCTCTAAAGTAAAACCGCATGACCGCGTGCGAATTAGTGAAGTCATCACTGCGCCCACGCCTAATGCTGCACCGATATCTGCGCAAATGGTGCGAATATAACTGCCTTTTGAACATTCGACTCGAATTACGTATTCATTATCAGGTTTTTCCTCTAAAAGCTCAAGATTGAAAACCTCGATTTCACGTGCTTCGCGTTCAATAACAATTCCTGATCTTGCAAGGTCGTAAAGCCGCCTGCCGTCCACCTGAATTGCAGAATACATAGGTGGTATCTGCTTTATCTTACCGCGGAAGCGAGCTAAAACAGCTAAAACCTCAGATGTTGTCACTTGTACCTCGCCGCAGGAGGTAACATTCCCCCAAATATCCTCAGTATCACTGACAAATCCCAATTTAAAGGAAGCAATATATTCCTTGGTTTCGTCCTCTAAAAGACCGATAGCCTTAGTGGATGAGCCTAAAAATATGGGTAAAACACCTGTTGCCATAGGGTCAAGGGTACCTGCATGACCCATTTTGCGCTCACGGGTTATACCTCTTGCTTTTGCAATAACATCAAATGAAGTAAAATCAGCAGGTTTATTTATACAAAGTATTCCGTTCATAAGTGTTTTCTGCAAGCCTCCAAAAGAAGCACCTTTACTTCGTCAAAAGTACCTGAAATAGAGCATCCGGCGGCACGGATATGTCCTCCTCCGCCGAATTCGGCACATATTGCAGAAGAATCT
>CAYRPK010000151.1:0-3929 GCA_964426175.1 uncultured Eubacteriales bacterium
AAGATAAATGAGGAGCTTGTAAAGTACAGTGATGCTTTGGCAAAGCGTCCGCAGATAGTCGCGGCGAATAAATGCGATATGGCTGATGAGGAGCAGACTGCAAAATTTAGAAAATATATCGAGGAAAAAGGCCTTTTGTATTTTGAAATGTCTGCGCCCATATCCTACGGTACTAAGGAAGTTGTCTATGCTATTTATAATGAGCTTCAGAAGCTTCCACCCGTTATGATATTTGAGCCCGATCCCGTCGAAGAACCCGTCATTATTGATAAGAAGGACAAAAGCGTCAAAATTTCCGTTCATGACGGTGTTTACTTCGTTGAAGCTGAATGGCTTCTTAAAGTTATGGGCAGCGTCAATTTTGATGATTACGAGTCGCTCAGATACTTCCAACGAGTGCTTATCAATACAGGCGTTATAGAAAGTCTTGAAAATGCGGGAATTAAGGAAGGCGATACTGTTTCGATATATGACCTTGAATTTGAGTTCCGCTATTAATTGAAGGGAAATGATGAATTGAACGAAGCAAATAATTATTCACCCTTGGCGCTTGCCTTTTTGGGTGATGCGGTATATGAGCTTAAAATAAGGGATATGATAGTAAAAAAAGGCATACGCAAGGTCAATGACCTGCATAATGCCGCAGTTGAAAAGGTGCGCGCCTCGTTTCAGTCTAAGGCGATACTTTATCTTGCCGACAAGCTGACAGAGGAAGAAAACAAGATTTATCACAGAGGCAGGAATTCAAGCTCAGTCAAAGCTCCTAAAAATGCAGATGTAGTCGAATATCGCCGCGCCACCGGACTTGAAGCACTTTTCGGCTATCTTTACATAGAGGGGAAATTTGAACGTATAGATGAACTAATTTCGGAAATACTATCCTTAGACGAGAAATAGGATGGTATAAAAATGAGAAAAAAGCGCCGCAGCATACAGGAATGGATAAAGGACATTCTCGTATATGCTGTCGGCGCTTTGGTTTATGCGCTTGCAGTAAATCTGTTTACCGCACCCAATGATATTGCTCCGGGCGGTGCCACGGGCATTGCGACTGTAATAAATTATCTGACAGATATTCCTATAGGCACGCTTATATTACTTATAAATCTGCCGCTTTTTATCCTTTCGGTCATATTTATCGGCGGTAGCTTTACAGTGCGGACTATTATAGCCACTACAATGATGTCTTTTGCAGTTGATGCTTTAAGCTTTATTAAAGGCTACGAAGGCGATAAGCTTCTTTGCTCCATTTTCGGCGGAATACTCACAGGCATCGGAATGACGATAATATTTTTGCGAGGCGGAACTACGGGCGGTACGGATATTCTAGGCAGATTGCTCAGAATGAAATGGCGGCATGTTTCGGTAGGAAACATGATACTTATTGTAGATATTGTAATCATTTTTCTCGCAGGTATTGTTTATCGCTCCATTGAAAACGCACTTTATGCTGTCATAGTTATTTTCGCTTCAACTAAGGTCATTGACGGGGCAATTTACGGACTTGATACGGGCAAA
The DNA here is from genome assembly GCA_964426175.1 of uncultured Eubacteriales bacterium. Taxonomy (GTDB): domain Bacteria; phylum Bacillota; class Clostridia; order Oscillospirales; family CAJFTT01; genus CAYRPK01. The sequence continues at coordinate 1,519 of CAYRPK010000151.1, forward strand.
AGCTTTTTTATTGTATCTGACAAAAGTCGAGAAATTGCAGAGCGTATAGCCAAAGAAATGGGGCGCGGTGTCACGGTTTTTATCGGCAGAGGCTTTTATTCGGGCGAAGAAAAAGAGATTATTAATTGCTGTGTTAGACGTAATGAAGCCGCAATGCTGAGGGATATAGTAAAAAGCACAGATCCTCTTGCATTTGTAACGGTATCAAACGTCGGCGAAATACTTGGCGAAGGCTTTAGAGCACTTGATGAACGGGAAATATAAAGCTCTTTACGGAAGTATCTGTGCCATTAAGTGATCAAGTGCCGCGCGTTCTAAACGAATAAGTGCATCCTTGCAGGAAGGATCATCAATTAGGTTTTTAAATTCATTCGGATCGGCTTCAAGATCTATCAGCTCATTGAAATTCTCGTTATGCTTGTGCACACGAACATATTTATATCTGCCATCGCTGACTGCAAGATAACCTTCGCCCTCGCTGAAAATATACTCATGACCACCGCGGGCGGTTACATCACGAAGGTCCTCGCCATCAGTCTTGATGCCGTCCACAGCGGCCTCAGTCAAGCACGTTGCAAAAAGATCGGTCAGCATAACCTTTTCGTGAGCCATATCGGCTCTGTCGCTTTGAGGATATTTTACTATCAACGGCACATTCCAAACGTCTTCGTAAGCGCAGTTATTCTTACCCCAAAGTCCATGGTCACCCAACATTTCACCGTGATCGGCAGTAAAGATAACCAGGAGGTCGTCGCCCCATTTTTGATAAGCCTCGTTTAAAACCTTACCTATCATGTCGTCGATAAGCGCGACATTGCCGTAATAACTGCGGCGCAGACGAGTCCAATATTCCTCGTCATAGTTTTTACAGGCACCGTTGGGCGCGGCACCGCTGCCATCAATTCCGCCGCCGCCGTGGTAGCTTCCGTGATGAATACGTGTAGGGGAATCAAATTCATGCGCATCTATGCGTCTGGGCGAATTTTTAAGAGCCTCCATATCAACGAGCTTCATATATTCCTCAGGAGCATCAAAAGGATAATGAGGTCCGCCGAAGGATAACCACATAACGGCAGGCTGAGTGCTATCATAATCATGAATATATTTAGCGGCGCTGCTGCCCGTCCAATGGTCGGTATGCCACTTGGCTTCAATGGGGAAAGGATAAACCCTTCCGCAATCAGGCTGCCAGACTGCGGCGCGACATTTTTCTAAAACTCCTGCTTCATCGGCGGCATGGGCATAATCGTCGTAAAACCAAACAGAAACCTGCTTTCCGTCCTGCAGGATCAGATCGTCAATGCCCAAGGTAAGGTAATAATCGCGAACTTCATCGTAGGGGAGAGTCGCATCCGAACGGATAGCACCGTATGGAACAGGTGTGAAATGGCATTTTCCGACAAAAGCTGTGCGATAACCCTCTTTTTTCAGAACATTAAAAAGATTTGGGATAGACGCATCTAAGGGGCATGGGCGGAAATTACTGTAAGCACCATTGCGTGACGGGAACTTGCCCGTGAGTATAGAACAACGCGACGGCAGACACCAAGGGCTTGTGCAGTAAGCACGAGTATACTGAATGCCGTGTGCGGCGATAGAATCAATATTGGGAGTTTTAATGATGCTGCCGCCGTAACAGCTGAGTGCATCGCGGCGCAATTCATCGCAGGTAATAAGAAGAATGTGTTTTTTATTCATGAGAACTCCTTTTCATCCGTATTGCGGATGATGATTTATTTTATTTGATTTTACTATATCATAAAAGGAACTGTCAAGATAAAAGACCGCCGAAGCTCGAATTTTACTCGAATTTCAGCGGTTTTGAATTTACATTTAATCTATTATTTTTGAATTGATATCCTGATAGCTCATATGCTACTCCTTTTTACGTTCTGATAATTTTCCATGCATCGATCAAGCTTTCAAGTGACCACGCGGCATTGGCGGGAGATGTGGAAGGAAGACAAATAGCATCGCGTCCGCTTGACGGCTTTATATGTTTATTGTAATACTTTTCGGCGGCTTTACCGTTGACGAAGATCTGCCGTATGTCGGCTCTTTCAAGGATAATACTTATATCATTTGACACAGCGTTTTTGATAGACAAGTCCGAGCTGCCCGTGATATCACAGGCGGCAAGTACATCCCATAATGCGATTTGCGATGAGAGCAAAAATTTGCGCTTATCTTCGATTGTTTCGGGCATAGGGCGTTCAAACACTGCAGAAACGACCTTCCAAAATCTATTTTGAGGATGCCCGTAAAAGAACATCTCCTCACGTGATTTAACAGAAGGGAAGCTACCTAAAATAAGTATCCTTGAGCTTTCATCAAAAATCGGCGGAAAAGGATGCGTTATCATAACTTTGTTACCTTTCAAAAAAAACGCCCTTCTCTACTACGGTTCGTCC
>CAYRPK010000152.1:0-3926 GCA_964426175.1 uncultured Eubacteriales bacterium
ACGGACAGATCAACGGTACCGACTTTATGCGTATTCGCAGACATTTCTTAGGTACTTATACCATTGAAGACTAAACACAAATACCCACAGCGAGACACCTGCGTTAATGCAGGTGTCTCTTTATATTTAAGGCTATTTGATTTATAGACTTTGACGAAGATATTTTATTCCGAGAAAAAATCGCGCATAATTTAATTGCTTTGCACATTAAAAGGCTTCCAACAAAAAGTTGAAAGCCTTTTCAATATTTCAATAGCTCATATAGTGGGCTGAAAAAACGGTGGGGGATTTAAGTTGATATCTATGACGGTTTTTGCATATAGAGCATATGTTACATACATATACGGTACGGTGAACAGAAGAAGTATTCCGCAGGTAAGGATGGAGAGAAGAATCCAGCCGAAAAATGAAAGAACGAGGAAAATATATTGCCAAACCCTGCCTTTTATCATGCGTACTGCAACCGAAAGAGCCACCTTTGCGGAAATCTCATCATCCGATGCAAGGATATAATTTGCAAGAAAATACCGCGCAGAGATAAACATATAAAGGAAAGAACCGACCAAAAGCAACGTACTTCCAATTGACATAAATGAAAGCGCCGTAGCATCCGTTACGGTAACCGACTGACCTGAAAGCAGCAATGAAATATCAACTCCCGATATATAGATACCGTAAGCATATACGGCAACTCCGGGCAAAATGAGAAGTATTCCCCATATGATCTTCAAAAACGCGATGCGTATACTCAGAGCTAATGCTCTGCCAAACATCTTAAAAGATGATAAATAGGTAAATATTTCTTCGACCCGAGGAGATTTGCCTGAAGCAAAATTAAAGAAATATCGACTGACACCTATGTTTAAGGGGCTGGTGAACACAAAATTTGCAAGAGCACAGATAAGCATAGCGGCAAGACCAAGTGATAACTGCGGTGTTAAGCCTTGTTCAAGATCAATGATATAGGTACCGGATTCAATATCCACCATACCGAAAACCACTTGAATTAAGGTCTGCAGATATGCAAAAAGCGAAGTGGCGGTAAAAAGCGCCAATGCAACAACGATTGCCGCGCCGTAATGACCTTTAAGCAAGTCTCTTGCGTCGGATTTTATTTTTGCTGTATTAATGAAAGTATTCATATAATCTCCAACCAACCCTTTCTGTTACAATTTTGACAGTTTTACTGCTGCTTATTCGCGATGATTTACACCGTTGAGAACTTCTTTTAAGCTGCGGCAGGCAAGGTCGAAAAGTGCAGGAGCATCATTACCGTCGCCGACGGTGTATTTTTCCTTATCAATAATACCCTCCATCCAAGGAGTTACGGATAAATGAGGCTCTACGGAAAGGAAAATATCACCCATATCGGCTGCATCTCGGAGTATATCGGGGAGAGAACCGTCGCCGTAGCCTGCAGGAACTACCTCACCAACGCCGAAATAAGCATCTTTAATATGAATATATTTTACATATTTTTTAGTGTCATCCCAAGCGTCAATGGGGGTTTCGCCGCATTGAATAAAGTTTGCAGGGTCAAAAATCATACCAAAATCACGCTTTTTAAAGGTTTTATGGATATCGAGACAGTCTTTAACAGTAGAGCCGTAAATACCTTTTTCGTTTTCGTGCAAAAGAGTAATTCCACTGCCCTCTGCCGCATCGAGTAAAGCCTTTATTCTTTTCATAACTTCTCTGCGGCGCAACCATTTTTCGTTGTCAGACATAAAGAAGCTGAAAATACGCATATATTTTGTGTCTAAAGCCTTTGCAACCTCAAGGCCGTTTTTAAAGCGTTCAAGCTCTTTTTCAAAATCATCAGTAATACCTATCTTACCGATAGGAGAAGCAAGGCAGGAAACCTTAATGCCGTTTTGATCAAGCTTTTCCTTTAAAATGCTTACTTCCTCAGCGTTTAAATCAACACAGCTCTTACCGAAAACACCGCGCAGGTCAATGTAGCAAAGTCCTGCATTTTTCAGTGCTTCTATCTGCGCATCAATGTCGGGTGAAGCTTCATCGGCAAAAGCTGATATACGAAAGCAGTTTTCAATAGGATTATTTTCATTTTCGTCAATATAGTTAACTAAACCATCACCGAATTTAGCTTCGATAATTTCTGCAGCTTTAATTTTATCCTCACTGTCTACAATAATGTCAAATTGCATGGTTGCGTCTCGGTAAATGGTTTCAACCGTGGGTAAAACACTCGAATTGTTGTAGGCATTTTTAAGGGAAGATGCAATTCCACCGCTACAATCCTCGGCACTGACTTTACATGGAATACCACTTTCGGCAAGATGCTTTTTAATATCGTCGGCTTCAACGGGCGAAAAAGTGGTGTAAACAGTTATACCGTCAATTATCTCTACAGTATCCTCTGTTTCTTCGGGAAGCGCATCTACCAAATCTACCTCACAAAAGGCACAGACGGTAACTCCTTCTTCAAAATCACGTTTACATAAAGGGCAGTATGGCATAAAAATCATCCTTTAATCAATAGAATATAGAACATGATAGCATATTTTTTTGTAATTATCAAGAATCTTGAAATAAATTTGTCAAAAGACAAAAAAGTCATGCGTGTTGACACACCTAAAATTGGTGTGATATACTAAAAAGAAAGGAAGTGCAGAGATGAAAAGAAAATTGATGTCTTTCGTTTTGGCGGTAATTATGGCGACAGCATGGATGAATGTTGCTGCCGAAACCAAAAACTATTACGTAACAAATATCCGCCCCGATACTGCTACTGAAGAGCTTACAGGCATGAGCGTTTTTCGTGATGGCGAATTGGTTAACGGAGCAGTGGCAACAGGTGATATTATCTGTAAAGACGAAAAAGACTATATTGCGGTAGTGTGCGGAGATGTGAACGCCGACGCAATAATTAATTCAACAGATTTTATGCGAATACGTCGTAACTATCTGGGTAGCTTTGATTTCACGGAAGTGGAAATGAAGGCGGCAGATACTAACGGAGACAACAATGTTAATTCTACTGACTTCATGCAAATCAGAAAGCATTATTTAGGGCTATTCATGCTTTGTGAGGATAAAGAAATGATTTTTGATGAGTATCCGCAGGAAACAGTTGAAAAGGAATACGGTGATGCTTCAAATGCCATCGAAACACTTATTCAACAGGATAATTCGACGGAGATTATAGGAGATGTTACATTTAACATAACAAACCCCACTACAGCCACGCCTGCACCCGATCCCGAGCTTCATCGTTTCGGCAATGAATATTGGATGTATACCACTTATGGCGAAAAAAATATTAATGCTTATGTTTCGTACGACGATATGACGACGTGGGAGCTTCGTGAAAACATCATAGATATGGAAAGCTTTACTTGGGCGGTAGGTTCAATTTGGGCACCGTCGGTAATTGAGTATGACGGTAAATACTATATGGCGTTCAGCGCAAACTATACCGCCAGCGACAATAAGAATAAATACGGCGGAATTGCAATGGGTGTTTCGGACGAGCCAGGCGGACCGTTTGTACCGCTTATTGATGAACCTATTATTCAAAACGGATGGGATCCTTGTCCTTTTAATGTTGCACTTATCGATCCTCATCTGTTTGCTGATGATGACGGTACGGTTTATCTCTATTTCGGAAATGGCACATGTGCAGTGTCAAAGCTTTCAACCGATTTGAAGAGTATCGTTCCTCTTGATGACAAGGGTACGCTTTATAAACAGATAAAGCTTGCAGATTATTGTGAAGGACCTTTCATGATAAAGCGTGACGGAATATATTATCTCATGTATTCCTGCGATGGCTTTGAATCGGGAAAATACCGTGTTGCGTATGCTACTTCAACCTCACCGACCGAAGGCTTTTCAGCAGAAGGTGTCATATTAGGTGGCGACGGAAAGCATGTAAGCCCCGGACATCACAGCTGTATGTATAT
>CAYRPK010000153.1:0-3905 GCA_964426175.1 uncultured Eubacteriales bacterium
ATTAAAAAGCGTTCCCTCATCATTATCGCGGCGAAGCTGCAATACTGCATAGGGCAATTTCCCATCCTTGTGTGGGTTTGGAAGTCCTACCGGCTTCATAGGTCCGAAACGGAGTGTATCTTTTCCTCTGGATGCCATAATTTCTACCGGCATACAGCCTTCAAATACCTTGAGATCCTTTTCACTTTCAAGATGCATATCTGCCGTTTCGGCAGTAATAAGTGCCTCGACAAAGGCTTCATATTCATCCTTTTCAAGCGGACAGTTAATATAATCATCGCCGCCCTTGCCGTAACGGGAAGCAAAATATGCTTTTTCAAGGTCGATGCTTTCAAGTGTAACGATAGGCGCGGCGGCATCAAAAAAGTGAAGTCCTTCTCCGAAAAGCTTTTCGATTTTTTCAGCCATTGCACCGTCAGTCAAAGGTCCCGTAGCAACTACGGTTACACAGTCCTCGGGAATTTCGGTGAGTTCTTCGTTAATTACCGTAATATTCTGATGTGAGGTAATCTTTTCGGTTACTGCTTTTGAAAAGCCATCCCTATCAACCGCAAGTGCACCGCCCGCAGGGACTTTGTGAGAATCAGCACATTCCATTATAACGGATTTTGCAAGCCTCATCTCTTCCTTTAAAAGTCCTACTGCATTTGCAAGCCCATCTGCACGTAAAGAGTTTGAACAGACAAGCTCTGCGAAGGTTTCTTTTTTATGTGCAGGAGAAAACTTCTTAGGCTTCATCTCATATAATTCAACCTTTATTCCCCTGTTTGCCGCCTGCCATGCCGCTTCACAGCCAGCAAGCCCTGCACCTATAACTTTAATTTTCATCATTTTCTGCCTTTACAGTCTTTTCTGTGCGTTCATATGCACAGCCTTCCTTTGAGCAAGAGATTTTTTCTCCGCCTTTAACTCGTTTTTTAAGAAGAGTGTTGCCGCATTCGGGACAGTTTTCTTCTATAGGCTCATTCCATGTCACAAAATCACATTCAGGATATCCTACACATCCGTAATAAGCCTTACCGCGCTTTGTAAATCTTTGAGAAAGACCCTTGCCGCATTTGGGGCATTTACCTGCAGATTCCTTTGTTATCTGCTTGGTATTCTTACATTCGGGATAACCTGTGCAGGCAAGGAATTTTCCGTATCTTCCCTGCTTGACCGCCATAGGTTTTCCGCAAAGCTCGCATTTCTCCTCAGACAGCTCGGGAGGCTTTTTTTCTGTTAACGGACGTGTATTTTTGCATGTGGGATAATTCGGACAGGCAAGGAATTTTCCGAAACGCCCTGATTTGATTACCATATTTGCGCCGCATTTTTCACAGAGAACATCAGTAACCTCGTCTTCAACCTTAATATGTGTATCTCCCATTACTTCCTCGGCTTTCTGCAGAAGTCCGCTGAATATGTCGTAAAAATCGCTTATAGCTGTTTTCCACTTCATTTCGCCCTCGGCGACCTTATCCAAATCCTCTTCCATATTTGCAGTAAACTTAATATCTACTATGCTTGCAAAATGCTCTCTCATAAGGCCGTCTGTCGCTTCACCTAACGGAGTGGGGCAGAGGGATTTTCCGTCACGCTTAATATAATCGCGCTGTAATACCGTAGAAATAGTGGGCGCATATGTGGAAGGACGTCCGATTCCGTTTTCTTCCAACGCCTTGATAAGGGCGGCTTCGGTATACCTTGCAGGAGGCTGTGTAAAATGCTGTTCTCCCGAAATACCGATAAAATCAAGGATTTCGCCCTTATTAAGAGGCGGCAATTTGCCCTCTTCGGTATTTTTTTCGTCCTTACCTTCCTCATATACAGCGGTAAAGCCTTTGAATTTGACTGAGCTTCCACTTGCAGTAAAAACATAATCCGCAGCATTAATCTCAGCCTGAGTTACATCATATACCGCTGCTTTCATTTGGCTTGCAATAAATCTATCCCAAATAAGCTTATAAAGCCTGTATTGGTCATTGGTAAGATTTGCTTTTATCGACTTAGGAGACAGGCTCATATCGGTAGGACGGATTGCTTCATGTGCATCCTGCGCAGCACTCTTAGTTTTAAATACACGTATATTTTCAGGGAGATATTCAGCACCGTAGTTTTCTCCTATAAAGGCGCGCGCCGATTCAGCCGCTTCATGCGAAATACGCAGCGAGTCGGTTCTCATATAGGTTATAAGACCCGTTGTTCCGTGACCTTTTATATCAACACCCTCGTATAAAACCTGAGCTGTAGACATCGTCTTTTTTGCTTGGAAGTTTAGCTTTCGCGACGCCTCCTGTTGGAGTGTAGAGGTCGTAAACGGAGGCGCAGGGTTGCGGTTCTTTGTGGATTTCTTAACTTCACCGACAATATATTCGGCATTTTCAAGTCCCTTTAAAACTGCATCTGCTTCCTGCTTATTTTTTAATTCCTTTTTACCCGATGTGTCACCGTAAAACTTTGCGGTAAATTCTTCTCCGTCAGCATTTTTCAGATTTGCTTCAATAGTCCAATATTCTTCAGGAATAAATGCTCTGATTTCATTTTCACGGTCTACAATTAATCTGACCGTTACTGACTGAACACGTCCTGCAGAAAGTCCGGGACGAACCTTTTTCCAAAGCAACGGACTTAGCTTATAGCCTACAATTCTGTCTAAAACGCGTCTTGCCTGTTGGGCATCAACTAAATTTGTATCAATGCTTCGGGGATTTTTTATGCCCTCTTTAACAGCATTTTTGGTAATCTCATTAAAGGTGACGCGGTTAAGCTCTCCCTCAGGCAATCCCAGAAGAGTCGCCAAGTGCCATGAAATAGCTTCGCCCTCTCTGTCAGGGTCAGCTGCAAGAAAGACCTTATCGGCACTTTTAGCCTGTTTTTTTAAGCTTTTAATTAAATCAGCTTTACCTCTTATGGAAATATATTTTGGCTCGAAATGATTATCTATGTCTACACCCAGCTGACTTTTTGGCAGGTCGCGAACATGGCCGTTACACGCAACTACAGTATAAGTTTTGCCGAGATATTTTCCGATATTTTTCGCTTTTGACGGCGACTCAACGATAACTAATTTTGACATTCAATCTACCATCCTTTCAATTATGCCGCAAACATTCAGTCAATTTTTACAAAATAGCCCGTAGGCAATAGTTTAATTAATTTTTTAAGCTCCAGAGAAGATGCACCGGTTATTACTTTGTATACCGGCTGATTTATAAGTCTTGCAAGGTCATCCAGCTTTCTGGGCACCTGACAAACAAGGTCATATATGTCTTTTTCAATCTCATTAAGTTCAACTAATTTTTCTTGACTTTTATTATTTTGAACGATTTTTTCTTGAAAATCAAGTCTTTTTTGCTCGCTTTTTTCACCTTTTGCAACTATCTGATGAGGCTTAACTTCTCCCAACAGCTTTTCTTCTTCAGGTTTTTCACGGGTTAAAAGCTCAGTATCCTTCAAGGCTCTGATATTTAATACATCAGGGTAATTACACACATTTTCGCCAATTAGCTGTCGTACTGTAACAAGGGGCACTGCACCGTCAAGTATAAGCCTGTTCGGTCCTGCACTTTGCGTACTGTCTATGTTGCCTGGAACCGCATACACTATCCTTCCCTGCTCTGCCGCATGATTTGCCGTTATAAGAGAGCCGCTTTTAATTCCGGCTTCTATAACTACCGTCGCTTCGGATAATCCCGAGATAATGCGGTTTCTTACAGGAAATGCGTAACGGGTAGGGCCTATATCGGGAGCAAGCTCTGTGACCACACATCCGTTAGATGTAATAAGCTCCTTTAATCCGGTATTACTTTTAGGATATATTATATCCAATCCGCAGCCTAAAACAGCAATGGTTTTACCGTTTCCTTTAAGTGCTCCTTTATGTGCAAATGTGTCTATTCCTATAGCCATTCCGCTGGTTACTA
>CAYRPK010000154.1:0-3895 GCA_964426175.1 uncultured Eubacteriales bacterium
CCATTTGTTGAAATATATAACAGCAATGACAGCGCAGTTGATTTAAAAGGTTACGGTCTTTCGGATAATTCTTCAAAACCTCTTAAATGGACTTTCCCTGATATAACAGTAGAAGCAGGGGAATATTTAGTCGTTTACCTTTCGGGTAAAAGTGATAAGCTCTATTCAGCAGGCGGAGAGCTTCATGCAAGCTTTAAGCTTTCAAAAAGCGACAATTTCCTTTCGCTTGCAGACAGTGACGGAAATGTAATTGACAGTCAATCTTTAGTTGAGCTTTCTGAAAGCTGCAGTTTTGGTCGCGATACCGAAGATATTGACAGTTGGCTGTATTTTCCCCGTCCGACCCCCGGAGATGAAAATTCCACCCAAGGCTTTGAAGATTTTGTTGAAAGTTCTATCTTTGGTTCTTCTGTCTATATCAGCGAGGTTGCGTCGGCTAACAGTATGAGTTATAAAAATAGCTCGGGGGAATATCTGGATTGGATAGAGCTTTATAATCCTACAGATAATGATATCAATTTGGCAGGGTTCGGGCTTTCAGACGATGATGATATCCCTTATAAATATACTTTTAGTGATGTAACTTTAAATGCAGGCGGTTATCTTACTGTTTTTTGCGCCGATATAGAGAAACAGACTTCCGAGGGAGAGCTTTATCTCCCTTTTAGTTTATCGGCAACAGGTGAAACCTTGGTTTTAACCAACGCTGAGGGGTGTACTGTAGATAAAATGCGCACGGGGCTTTTGCGCGAAGGATATTCTTCAGGCAGAAAAAGCGGCGAATACGGTACTCGTATGTTCTTTGAAACGCCCACTCCCTCCACCTCTAACAGCAGTGTTGCTTATTCAGGATATACTAAAACTCCCACAATTTCTCACGACGGCGGTTATGTTTCATCTGGGACTGTAATAGAATTTTTAGCAAGCGAAGGTGCTGTAATTTACTATACTACCGACGGAAGTATGCCCACTGCATTATCAAATAAATATACTTCGCCAATCTCAATCCATGCAACAGGGACTCTTCGTGCCATAGCAATCGAAGAGGGAAAGCTCCCTTCATCAGACGTTTGTCGCACTTTTCTTACAGAAGATGAACATGATATTCCTGTAGTTGCCTTATCAGGAGACCCTGACGGCATTTTCGGACCTAACGGACTTTATGAAAACTATTCCAAGACAGCAGATATCGAAGTCCCCGTACATTTTCAGTATTATACGGAGCAAGGAAATTTAGGCATTGATTTTAATGCCGGTCTTAAAATTTTCGGTGCATACAGCCGCAGTGAAGCGCAGAAATCCTTTAGTGTAAATCTGAGAGGAAAATACGGTCAGACTGAAGTAACATATCCCTTTTTCCGTGATTATGACCAAAACACATTTTCTTCGCTCGTCCTGCGTACTTCAGGTCAGGATTGGTTCCGTTCCAAGCTTCGCGATGCCTTTATGACACAGATGATAAAAGGGTATGTAGATATTGAATATCAGGAATACCGCCCTGTTGCGCTGTATATAAACGGTGAATATTGGGGACTTTACAACCTGCGTGAACGTATTAATGAGGATTATGTTGCATCCCATGCAAACTGTGATGCCGATGATGTTGATCTTATCAAGGGTGACAGTTATGTTCAAGCAGGCAGTAAGGATGAATACACAGCGCTCGTAGAATATGTTAAGACGCACGATTTATCCAATAACGAGTATTACCAATATGTCTGTTCGGTCATGGACGTTGAAAACTATATGAATTGGTGGATATGCGAAACCTTTTACGCCAATACCGATACAGGTAATATCCGATGCTATAAAGCCGGCGACGGTAAATGGCGATGGGTACTTTACGATCTTGATTGGGGGTTGACGGCAAGCACATATAACAGTAGCATCAACCGCATTAAGGATAAAATGCTTGGTCAGGTTCACGGCGCGTCAGGCTCCGGCGGTTTTTCCACCGCATTGAGCCGAGGACTTATGGCAAACGAGGAATTCAAGAATAAGTTTATCGAGACCTACGCTTATTATCTCAATAATGTGTGGACTGAGCAACGTGTGGATACCATTCTTAATGCAATGGCAGATGAAATCAGAAGTGAGATTCCCCGTCAACATGTCAAATGGGAAAAGCCAAGCGTTGAAACTTTTGAAAGTCAGATAGAGTTTTTAAGAGAAGCGGTGGCTTACCGTGTTCAGCGTACAAAGTCGGATTTAAAGGAAACCTTTAATTTATCCGACAGCCAAATGAAAGAATTGGGGTTAGACTAATGGAAACAAGAATTGCAGTTATCGGAATTGTGGTAGAAAATATTGATTCCGTGGAAAAGCTTAATATGATACTTCACGATTACGGTGATTATATCATAGGCAGAATGGGTATTCCCTATCGCGAAAAGAATGTCAACATCATAAGCATTGCCGTTGACGCGCCCCAGGATATTATTTCGGCATTGTCGGGGAAAATCGGCAGACTTGACGGTGTTTCCTCCAAGGCAGTTTATAGGTAAGAGATATGTACGATTTAATCGACTGTCTTGCGGAATATCACGATTTAAGTAACGCAGAATTAAAAAAGCTTATAACATCCTTTACTCCCGAGCTTTCTCATTATGCCGCAGAAAAAGCCGCCGCGTTAACGGAAGAAAATTTCGGTAAAGGAATTTTTATCAGAGGTCTTATCGAATTCAGTAACTTTTGTAAAAACGATTGCCTTTATTGCGGTATTCGCCGCAGCAATACCACTGTTCTGCGCTATCGTCTGACAAAAGAACAGATCCTTTCCTGTTGCGAGGAAGGTTATCCTTTGGGCTTTCGTACTTTTGTGCTTCAAAGCGGCGAGGATAGATTTTTTACCGATGATGTACTTTGTGATATTATAAGCGAAATCAAAGTACGTTTTCCTGATTGTGCCGTAACTTTATCTGTCGGCGAACGAAGCCGTGAAAGCTACCTTGCATTAAAGCAGGCAGGTGCTGATAGATTTTTACTCCGTCACGAAACTGCTACAAGAAGCCATTATTCCCGTTTGCATCCTGCCGATATGAGTCTTGAAAACAGACTTGATTGTCTTAAAAACCTCAAAGAGCTTGGATTTCAGGTCGGTTGCGGATTTATGATTGGCTCACCTTTTCAAGATGTTGACTGTATTGTAAACGATCTTCGTTTTATGAAGGAATTTCAACCCCATATGATAGGAATAGGACCCTTTATCCCTGCTTGCGGCACTCCATTTGAAAAAGAAAATGCAGGAAGTGTCCGCTTGACACTGTTTTTGCTTTCTATTCTTCGTATGATGCACCCGCTTGTCCTGCTCCCTGCAACTACGGCTTTGGGCAGTATAAATAAAAACGGAATAGAGCAAGGCTTGCTTCACGGTGCAAATGTCGTTATGCCCAATCTCACTCCTAAGCTTGAGCGAAGTAAGTATGCCATATACGATAACAAACATCCCAACGATTTGGATAATTTAAAGAAAATTCTGAGTAAAATCGGGCGTCATATTGAAATTTCAAGAGGCGACAGCCCTTTACAAAATGTATAATTTATTAAAAATAAACTGACGGGAAAGTTTTCTGACCCGAAAGAAAGGAAATGGTAAATAATGTCAAATTACAATCCGCTATCACTTAAAGCTGAGGAATTCATCAGTCATGAAGAAATCCTCGAAACTCTTAAATATGCCGACGAACATAAAAATGACCGTCAACTGATTGAGAGTATTTTAGAAAAGGCGCGTCCTCAGAAGTCTGATAAGGGCATCACCTGTTCGGGACTTTCTCACAGGGAGGCTTCCGTGCTTTTAGCCTGCGAGGATAAAGAACTCATAGCGAAAATGTATGCTCTTGCAGAGGAAATCAAGCTTGCCTTTTACGGCAACAGAATAGTTATGTTTGCGCCC
>CAYRPK010000155.1:0-3882 GCA_964426175.1 uncultured Eubacteriales bacterium
CCTAGTCACGCGGCGGTTGGGGCGGTCCCCTATCCTAACGGAACCGAAAATCTCAAAGGTGACGAGCTTTGGTGACGGCATTGAGAAAAAAGAGTTCATCCTGCTTTCCACTCAATACGGCTATTACCTTTTCTCTATATTTGAAACTATGTATACTGCAGGTATGACCGAAGATGCTACTGAGCGCACAGCTGCCTGCAATGAATTTGATGTACTTTGGACAGAATACGAGTAGCTTTCCAAGGATAATCCTGCATGTCCCTCGCTTTATGATAAAGAAGGCTTTACCTCTATTATGGAGCAGTACAGATAACAATATATTTATCTCTCCTTTTTCTTCTCTCTTTTTACCGATACATTCTTAAAAGATATTTCACTGAAAAACGGCAACAGAATAATAAGTAAGCCTACTCCTAATACAAGCAATCGTTCTGCGGTGAATGCATAAACTCCACTTGCATCTAATATAAGCAGTGTTATAACTGCTATCGGCAATATAATCCAACATACCGCTTTAAGTCCGTCAATGGATTTTTTTCTTCTTTTCATAGCTTTCTCACTTCTTTTTCTGTTGACAAACGACAAACTATCTATTATAATTTTACCATTCAATGGATTATGTTACACCATTCGTCCGTTTTTGGCAAATTTAGAGTAATTTATCTTGCTTGTTTTGTAAATTGTTCAAATTCGGAGTTTGGCTGTTAAAATTTGACAAACACGGTAAAATACTATGGTAAAATACGACATAAGAGGTGTTAAAATTTGCTAAGACAATACTTGACAGACCTTAAAAGTAAAGGAAATTTTTCTTGGAACGATTTGTCGAATATGAGCGGACTGCCTGACGCGACGATCAGAAAAATTTTCTCCGGAGAAACCGCTGACCCACGGTTTGATACCGTTGTAAAGCTTGTTACTGCCATGGGTGGCTCATTGAATGATATCGTTTCAGAAAAAAAAGAGCATGAAATTGAAAGTAATTCTATTGTATCCATCAAGGATGCATACGAAGCACGCATCTCCGATTTGAAAGCAACATATACCGAACATATTGAATCACTTAAAAAGGATAAAAAGCTGCTATTCATCATTGTTGGTTGTTTGAGTGCAATTTTGGTTGTTTTTTTGCTGATAGATATTTTCATCGGCAATATTGGCTGGATAAGATATTGATTTTAAAAAACGTTGTCCGTAATGACAACGTTTTTTAATTTGACAAAACTCACAGCGAATTATATACTATTTATGTATTATATAAAAGGAATGAATCGTAATGCCGAAACAGTCACAAAGCTTTTTAGAAAAGTTTCCCGAAAAAATGGTCGATGCTTTAGCTCGAACAGAAATAAAAACGTGGCTTGAGGAGCAATCCTTGCCTTACCGAGAGCTGATGGCATATTACAGATGTGCTATTATGGAGGTCGAAACAAAGTTTAATGTTTTAAATGAAGAGCTTTCTTTAGAATACGACCGTAACCCTATCGAAACCATAAAAACACGACTTAAAAGTTCAGACAGCATTTTGGGTAAACTTCGCCGTAACGGGCTCCCCATTTCCATTGATAATATCGAAAACAATATCTTTGATGTTGCAGGAATACGTGTAATCTGCGCTTTCCCCGACGATATTTATATGCTTGCAAATTGCCTATTGAGACAGGACGATATCACGCTTATCAAAATGAAGGATTATATAAAAAATCCTAAAGAAAACGGTTACCGCAGCCTTCACCTTATTGTAGAGATACCTGTTTTTCTGCATGACCAAAAAAAGATGATGAAGGTCGAGGTTCAGCTTCGTACCATTGCGATGGATTGTTGGGCAAGTCTTGAGCATAAGATACGCTATAAAAAGAACCTCCCAAATGCCGAAGAAATCAGCTTAGAACTGCGTGACTGCGCCGAACTGTCTGCCCAGCTTGACAGCCGCATGGACAAAATTCGCAAAAGCATAAAAACGGCAGAATAGCATAAAAGGATGGTTGCTGTAGACCATTCTTTTAATTTTTATTAAAAAAACATTAATATTTTTGTTGACAAATGCATCAAAAAGGTGTATAATTTGTTTAAACAAATGACTTTAACGCTTTAAAGTCCAAAAAATCATGAAGGTGATAAAATGAAAAAGCAATTTAAAAGAGTACTTTGTCTCGCACTGTCCGTAACATTATCGGCGCTTTCGCTGACAAGCTGTAAGCAGGATGACGGTGTTTATAACATCGGTATTTGCCAGCTTACTCAGCACGAGGCACTCGATGCTGCAACCAAAGGCTTTAAGGATGCCTTGACCGCCAAGCTCGGCGATAAGGTAGTTTTTGACGAGCAGAATGCTTCCGGTGAAGGCACTAATTGCACTACGATAGTTTCCAAATTTGTCAGTGACGATGTTGATCTTATCATGGCAAACGCAACAGGCGCACTTGCCGCAGCTGCCGAAGCCACGGAAAATATCCCAATCGTCGCAACCTCAATTACCGACTACGGAACCGCTCTCGGTATGGAGAATTGGACCGGTTCTACCGGCTTTAACGTAACAGGCACTAGCGATCTTGCTCCTCTTGATGAGCAGGCTGCAATGATTAAAGAGCTTGTTCCCGATGCACAGAAGGTAGGAATTCTATATTGCTCTGCCGAGCCTAACTCAAAGTATCAGTCAGATAAGGTTACCGATGAACTAAAAAATCTCGGTATTACCAACGTTCAGAACTATACCTTCGTTGATACCAACGATGTAACCGCTATTACTCAGCAGGCAGTTGCCGAATGTGATGTCATTTACATTCCGACCGATAATACTGCCGCTAACAATACCGCTGCTATCAATAATATAGCAGAACCCGCAGGAGTTCCCATCATTGCAGGCGAATCGGGTATCTGTAACGGTTGCGGTGTAGCAACCCTTTCCATCAGCTATTACGATATCGGCTACCGTGCTGGTGAAATGGCATACGAAATCCTCGTTAACGGCAAGGATCCGGCAACCATGCCCATTGAATTTGCCACCGAAAGCACCAAGCAGTATGTTGCTTCACGTGCTACCGCATTAAACATCACCATTCCCGATGATTACGAAGCAATAGCTGAATAAACTATGTTAATATTGATCTGAAAGCGGTAAGTTTTACTTATCGCTTTTTGCACTAAAAATAAGGAGTCGTAAATAATGCTCAATTTTCTCCAATCCTTGCCATCCCCCATTGCCCAAGGTATGATTTGGGGTATCATGGCAATAGGTGTGTTTATAACCTATCGTATCCTTGACCTTGCAGATCTTACCGTTGACGGCACATTAGGTACGGGCGGAGCGGTGCTTGTTGTACTTGCCACAAACGGCATGAATGTCTATCTTGCCTTATTCATCGCCTTTCTTGCAGGATGCCTTGCCGGTCTTGTCACAGGTATTTTTCATACGAAATTCGGAATACCTGCTATATTATCCGGTATTTTAACACAGCTTGCCTTATATTCGGTAAATCTGCGTATAATGGGCGGCAGAGCAAATACTACTATCAGTTGGCGCAACTATGATCTGATAGTTTCTTCTCGTACATCTGTTTTGCCCATGACAATTTTAGTAGCCTTCATTTTCGTTGCTGTTATAATTGCCATACTTTATTGGTTCTTCGGCACAGAGCTTGGACGCTCCCTCCGCGCAACAGGCTGTAATGCCGCCATGGCAAGGGCTAACGGTATAAATATTGATACTCGCAAAATCATAGGTCTTGTTATTTCAAACGGTATCGTTGCTTTGTCCGGCGGACTTCTTGCTCAGTTTTCGGGTAACGCCGATATAAATATGGGTCGCGGCGCGATAGTTATCGGTCTTGCTGCCGTAATTATCGGCGAGGTCATTTTCGGCAAGTTATTCAAGAATTTTGC
>CAYRPK010000156.1:0-3882 GCA_964426175.1 uncultured Eubacteriales bacterium
TATTTTCTTTAGTTTTCCGATTTGCAGATATTCCAGACTTTTCTCACCGTAAAACTCCCAGCTTATCAGTGTTGCGAAGGCAAAAAGAGAAATACACAGTGCAATAAAAATATTACCGAATGTGCCGAAAACGCTTTCAAATGCATTTGCGGTAATATCGCCGGTTTCATTAAAAACAAACCAAGAGTCGGTTACGAGTATTGCAAGGGCTGTTAAAGTACAGCAGATGACAGTATCAAAAAATACTTCAAACATACCCCATAATCCTTCGGTGTGACCATCAGAACCGTTGCCGCAAGCGTGAGCAATGGAAGAAGAGCCCATGCCTGCTTCATTGCTGAAAACACCGTGATTTACTCCAACTCTAAGTGCTGTTGAAAGTGTACTGCCAACAAATCCGCCTATCATAGGCATTGGATTAAAGGCGTATGTAAAAATCATATAAAAAGCATCGCTTATTTTTGAATAATTTACTCCGATAATTATTAAGCAAAACAGTATGTATAAAAAAGAAAGTATTGGTATCAAATAAGAGGAAAGCTTACTTATTCTTTCGGCACCGCCTATCAGTATAATTGAAGCGGCAACCGTCAAAATTATGCATAATATGATAGGCGAAACAGGGAAGATATTATTTATACTTTCATTTAATGCGCCGATTTGAATTGCATTGCCGACTCCTAATGAAGAAATTGCGGTTAGAATACAAAAAAATTTACCGAGGCCCTTTGCGCCCAAACCACGTTCCATATATGCCATAGGACCGCCGATATTTTTGCCGTTTATATCCATGGTTCGATATTTAACAGCATAGTAATTTTCCGCATATTTAGTCGCCATTCCCAAAAAAGCAGAGACCCACATCCAAAAAACGGCACCCGGACCTCCTAACGCTATTGCTGCGCCGACACCGACAATATTACCTACACCCATTGTTCCGCCCAAGGCAGTTGCCATTGCCGCAAATGAGGAAATACCCTTATTATTGTCATTTTTTAAAAAGGGGAGAGAAAGCATTTTTCTGAATGATTTAAACTGCAAAAAGCCGAACTTTACGGTGAATATCAAGCCGCAGATAAGTATAAGTCCTATCGTGCCGCTGCCCCATATTATATTTGAAACTGCTTCTAATAACTTCAAATAATTCGCCCCTAAAAACATGATATACAATAAGATATGCGAGGGCAAATAAAAAAAGACGGCACAACATAATGTTATGCCATCTTAAATATAAATTCAATTAAAGCTTGCTGACGATTTCAAGAGTATCCTTTGCAATCATAAGCTCTTCATTGGTGGGAATAACAAGGAGTCTTAATTTTGCATCAGCGGTAGAAATATCAACTTCTTCACCGCGGAGAGCATTCTTTTCTTCGTCGATTTCAGCACCGATAAATCCAAGCTTTTCAGCTACTCTGGTGCGATAGTGAGGATTGTTTTCACCGATACCGCCGGTAAATACAACCGCATCAACTCCACCCATTGCGGCAGCATATGCACCGATAAGCTTGGTAAGCTGATGGCAGAGCATTGCTTCTATAAGCTGATATCTCTTGTTGCCTTCCTTTGCGCCCTGTTCAATATCGCGGTTATCGCTTGTAACCTGAGATACACCCAAAATACCCGACTTCTTATTCATTATGGTATCCATTTCAGCAGGGGTGAGGTTTTCCTTTTGCATGATAAGGGGGACGATTGCAGGGTCGATAGAACCGCAACGTGTACCCATCATAATGCCCTCGAGGGGGGTAACACCCATAGATGTATCAAGAACCTTGCCGCCGTCAACAGCAGTAACGGAAGAACCGTTTCCGAGGTGACAGGTAACAATCTTCAAATCCTTTGCGTCTTTACCGAGCATTGCCGCAGCCCTCATGCTTACATAACGGTGAGAGGTACCGTGGAAGCCGTAACGGCGAATTTTATACTTTTCATAGTAGTCATAGGGAAGTGCGTAAAGATATGCGTAATCAGGCATGGTCTGGTGGAAACCTGTATCAAATACAGCTACCTGAGGAACATCTTTACCCATAATTTCCTCACAAGCTCTGATGCCAGTAAGATTAGCGGGATTATGAAGAGGTCCAAGCTCGCAACATTCTTCGATAGCCTCAATTACAGCGCCGTCAATAAGAACTGAGCCAGAGAACTTTTCACCGCCGTGGAGAACTCTGTGACCGACAGCGTTTATTTCGCTCATGGATTTGATAACGCCATGCTCTTCGTCGGTAAGCGTAGAAACAACAAGCTTGATTGCTTCGCCGTGGTCCTTCATAAAGATATCCTTTTTATAAGGCTCTTTACCGCTGACTGAGTGCTTAAAATTGCCGCCGTCAATGCCGATTCTGTCACACATACCCTTTGCAAGGAGCGTTTCGTTTTCCATATCAATAAGCTGATACTTAATGGAAGAACTACCTGCGTTGATAACTAAGATTTTCACAAAACTCGTCCCCTTTAAAATTAATTGACTGTACAAATTAAAACTTCTGTGATA
This sequence comes from uncultured Eubacteriales bacterium, assembly GCA_964426175.1. Taxonomy (GTDB): domain Bacteria; phylum Bacillota; class Clostridia; order Oscillospirales; family CAJFTT01; genus CAYRPK01. Next base: position 2,498 of record CAYRPK010000156.1, read on the forward strand.
TAATTTCACAAGCAATAAAATATTATATACTCATTATTGTAAAAAATCAAGATGTTTTTGCCGAATTTTGGATAAGGGGGTGTGACTTGTGAAGGTAGTTGGCTGTGTTGCAGAGTTTAATCCTTTTCACAACGGACATCAATATTTTATTTCTTCCGCAAAAATTCAGACAGGTGCAACGCATACAGTTGCAGTTATGAGTGAATATTTTACCCAAAGGGGAGAGCCTGCGTTATTAACCCCTGCAGCAAGAACAGAAGCAGCACTTTCATCAGGTGTGGATCTGGTGATTTCATTACCTGTCAGCTTTGCTCTTTCTTCAGCAGAAAAGTTTGCTTTCGGCGGTGTATATTTACTTGACGCACTCGGCTGTATAGATAATATTGCATATGGCAGTGAGTGTGATGAAAATGCTGATATTATCAAGGTTAGCAAGGCTGTAATGTCAGAAGCCTTTACAGATGAATTAACAATTATTCCACGTAAAGACTTACCGTTTGCAGCTATAAGAGAAGAAGCTGTAAAGAATATATTACATGATGTGCCACGGGATTTGATTTCTTCCATCCTTAGAAGGCCCAATGACGTTTTAGCGGTAGAATATAACAAAGCTTTGATAAAGCTTAATTCTGCCGTTATGCCTGTTGCGATTAAGCGAAGGAACGTCGCTCATGACAGTAATACTGCAAATAACGGTTTTGCTTCTGCTTCTTTAATTCGCAGTATGATTTCGGATAATAGTGATTATTCGGGGTATTTACCTTTGAAGACTGCGGAAATTATCAGCAGAGAATTTGAGCTTGGCAGAGTCGTTACCCCTAATTACGGCGAAAGAGTTTTGACCACATTGCGAAGGCTTGATAAATCTGATTTTTTAGGATATGACGGAGTCAGCGAGGGGATAGAAAACCGCATTTTTGCGGAATTGTCAAATGCAAAGACACTTGAAGAGCTCTATGATAATATCAAAACTAAGCGCTATGCTCATTCAAGAATAAGACGCATAATCATGAATACTTTTATAGGTGTTACGCCTCAGACAAGACCGTCGGCTGTAAAGGTATTAGGCTTTAATGAGAAGGGTGCTGAAATTTTGCACCGAGCAAAAAAGACTTCAGGTTTGCCGATAATAACAAAGCTTGCGGACTATCCTAAGGATAACGCTGATATTGCGCTGATGCTCGAGAATGAACGCAAAGCGGCGGACATGTTTGGTGCGCTGTGTAAGAGTATTATTTCTATTGGTGACGAGTACAAAAAAATTCCTGTTAAAATTTTAAAAAATCATTGACAAATAGGTTAAAACAGTTTAAAATAAATTAGTATTGAGCAGAGTTTAAACGAGGTAAGTTTACTATGCAGTCAAACGAAATTTTAGTTTCTGC
>CAYRPK010000157.1:0-3822 GCA_964426175.1 uncultured Eubacteriales bacterium
ATCCGTCAAAAGCCATATCGGCAGTATGCCCCTGAGCATCGACGGTAGAAGCAGAATAAACCGCGCCGTCAATTCTCGCAAGATTTATCAAACTGTCTTCCTGTGCTACGCCGCCCAAGACCCAACTGTCGGTCATAACAATAGGCAGAATCTTACCGTCCTCGTCGAATTTCATTTCATCAATACAAATACGTCTGTCTGTACCGGAAGCGGCATCGGGTTCGCGACGGTGATAAACCATGATCCAAGTATCATATTCTTCCAAATACATACAGCTGTGATGTCCGGGGCCGCTTGCTATACGAAGGTCTGTCTGTAAAATCTTACTTTGAAATTCAAAGGGACCTAAGGGAGAATCTCCGATTGCGTATTCGACACCGTAAGAATCATTTACATATGAACCGACAGACCACATAAGATAATACTTGCCGTTGCGCTTAAAGACGAATGAACCCTCAACATAATTTCCCATATTTCCTGATTGTGTCATGCTTTTGAAGGTTTTTTCGTCCTTTTGCTTTTGGGTATCGCTGTCGAGATATTCTTCAAATGGGATAAAACCATCCATGGTTTCGTTGAGAATGCCCACATTGCAGTTTGCATGACCGCCGTAATAGAAATAGACAGTTCCGTCATCATCCTCAAAGAAGTTACCGTCAATGGGTTGTGCGCCGTAAATAAATCTGCCGATCAATGGACCTTCAAAGTATTTTTCAAAAGGACCGTCGGGATTTTTTGAGCGCGCCATCATAAGACCTGCTGTATCACTGTCCCGCTGAATATCATTTATACTAAAGCTTAAATAATACCAGTCTCCGCGTTTGATAACGGAGGGCGCCCAGATACAGCCTGTTGTTTGCGGAAAATCTTCCATATTAATAATATCTTCTATTCTTGTCCAATTAACAAGGTCCTCTGAACACAGAACATCCATATTTGTTTGTTTTCTGTCTGCCTGAGAAGTGGTGGAATAAATCCAATATTTTCCTTCAAAATAATTAATTTCGGGGTCACCGTAAAAATCGCCCAATGCTTCATGATCTACAATTGGATTTGATATTGTAATTCCTACCTCTGATGCAACTCCGTCGTAATAAATTCCGCCATCGGAGCAAAGGTCAAAAAGCCCCAAAAAATAACGGCGAATTCGCATAAAGTCAGTTGAATTGATTATGGTATCTCCGTTGACATCGGCGGCTAAAAAAGCGGTTTCGTTAAGAGAAAATAACTCAAGATAGGTGCGACGCACCTGAGTGAAATCGGTAGAGTTGACCTGACCGTCGCCCGAAACATCACCACAGACAACAGCGATATAATCTGTATTGTCTTTAGTGATGATATCTCCCGTAAAAACAGTGCCATCAATAGTAATGCCATCTCGTTGGACCGAAACATCAGAAAGCTGCGAAGCTTGAGTTTCAGGTGGTATGTTTGTGGCATAGTGATTAGAGCTTTTTTCATCAGCGCTTATCGGTTGGATAACTACAGCAAGAGCTAAAATTGCGGAAATGATAGCTTTTTTCATCTTACTTCACTTTCTCTCATTAATAATAAGATTTTAATTAAATCTTAAATTAAGTATAAATTAATGCATAAAAATTGTCAACAAGATATCTGCTTTTTACATAAAAAACTTTTTTTGACATTTATCTTTTCTTTTGCATTAAAATGTGGTAAAATGATAAAAATAAAATTTTCCTTTAAGAAAGGACTTGAATATATGGACAAAATCATTCTTACCGGTGACCGCCCAACGGGCAGACTTCACGTAGGCCACTATGTAGGTTCACTTAAGCGCCGCGTTGAGCTTCAGAATTCAGGCGAATATGCACGCACTATGATAATGATAGCTGATGCTCAGGCATTGACGGATAATATAGAAAATCCCGAAAAGGTCAGACAGAATATTATTGAGGTTGCACTTGATTATTTAAGTGTTGGATTAGACCCTAATAAATCCACCCTGTTTATTCAGTCGCAGATAGCAGAGCTTTGTGAGCTTACATTTTATTACATGGATTTGGTAACCGTTTCACGTCTGCAACGCAATCCCACCGTAAAAACCGAAATTCAGATGCGAAACTTTGAGACAAGTATACCCGTGGGATTTTTTACATATCCCATCAGCCAGGCTGCAGATATTACTGCGTTTAAGGCTACTACTGTTCCTGTTGGGGAAGATCAGCTTCCAATGATAGAGCAGACCCGTGAAATAGTACGTAAATTCAATTCTGTATATTCAGAGGTCTTAGTCGAGCCCGATGCACTTTTGCCTACCAATCAGGCATGCATGCGCCTTCCCGGCATTGACGGTAAGGCCAAGATGAGCAAATCCCTCGGTAACTGCATTTATCTTGCTGATACTGCCGATGAAGTTACAGCTAAGATAAGGACGATGTATACCGACCCTCTCCATGTCCAGGTAAGCGATCCGGGTCATCTTGAGGGTAATACGGTGTTTACCTATCTTGATGCCTTTTGTCGCGATGAGCATTTTGAAAGATATTTCCCCGAGTATGCAAATTTAGATGAGCTTAAAGCCCATTATACACGCGGTGGCTTGGGTGATATGAAGGTAAAGAAGTTCTTGATAAATGTTATGCAGGAGGAGTTAGAGCCTATCAGACTTCGCCGTGCCGAATATGAAAAGGATATTCCGGAGATATACAATATCCTCAAAAAGGGTAGCGATGCTGCTCGTGAAATCGCCGCACAGACTCTTCATGAGGTAAAATCTGCAATGAAGATCAATTATTTTGATGATCTTGACCTTATTCGTCAGCAATCTGAAAAATACGGTACAGGAAAGTAACCTACACTCTCACAATGCACAAAAATGCACAGATTTTTCTGTGCATTTTTACGTTTATTAATTATCAATTTAATAAATGTTGTGTTGAATTTGCTATCTGTTGACAAAGCTGTTAGGGTACTGTATACTTACTAATAGTCAGTTAAGTCAATAAAACATGCTTTTAAACAAAAAGAAGGAAGCTTTCGTACGGCGAAGGTTATGGTTAGAAAAAATGAAAAAAGGCATTATTACCGCTACAGTTATGGCATTTGCCATGCTGATCACTCCTTTTGCACCGTATACCGTAAATGCAGAAAACGATGAATTGTATTATGCTACTAATATCGCATCTAAATTGAGTGTTTCTCAGGTTGGATATCCTGTTTTGCGCGATGGCATAACATTATCCGACGGTAATTATGTTGCTACCGGTGATATTATTGTAAAAAACGGCAATCGGTTTACCGCTGTCGTCACAGGTGATGTAAGCTCAGACGGAATGATCAATTCTACAGACTATACGCAGGTAAGACGTGCATATCTTGGTCTGTTTACCTTGGATGCAGTTTCGTTTAAAGCGGCAGATGCAGACAGCAACGGTATGCTCAATTCTACAGATTTTATGAGAATACGCCGCCACTTCCTTGAGCTTTATGATATCTGCCCTGATGCAGACGCAGGTATTATTTATGACGAAATTGATATAGATTACGGCGAGAATAAGGAAGTGGTGTTGTTTTCCTCTTCTTTTGAAAGCGATGACGTTTCAACCATAACGTCAACCATAGAAGCCCATAGGGTGTGGTCCGTCAAGTCACCTAACGGCAAAACGGGTATGACAGTAGAGGTAGGAACAGGACCGTCCGTAACATGGAATGATAAATATAAGGATGTGGGCTTTACAGGAGCGAAAGCCCTTACGGTGCACGGAGTTCATGAGGGCTCGGGAGCGGCATATTGCAGCGATGTGATTTTTTCGGGACTTAACATTCCCGTTACCGAAAAGACCCGCATTTCATATGTAATAT
>CAYRPK010000158.1:0-3773 GCA_964426175.1 uncultured Eubacteriales bacterium
TTGCAATTCCCGAGGCAAACAGAAATGCATATCAGTATTATCGAATTGACCTTACGGGTAGCGGAACGGTATCTGTTGCTGAGCTTGAGCTTATTGGATAAAACAAAAAATACTCCTGCATATCAATCAACTAAGCAGGAGTATTTTTTATGCCTTAAACAGGGCATCAATATCATTTTTAAGGGCGTCTTCATCGTAGGTGATACAGTGCATGTTGAGGATATCATCTGCGTGAAGAACTATCTCTCCGTTGTTTACTGCGCGTTCTTTTCCGTCGCGAACGATACCCACTATAACGCAATTAGGCGGCATAAACAAATCGCGGATAGCCTTGCCTTCGGCAAAAGCGCCGGTTTCTACCGTGGCGGCTATTTCAATGGAAGTCCGCGCCCCGACGGTTTGCTCTTTTATACGAAATGAAAGTACGATTTCGCTTATGGACTCGTTTTTTGTAAGCTCAGTTACGAGATAACCGCAAAGAACGGCGGTTGAAACAAAGATTATATTTTGTCCGCAGAAAAGCGCCTCTACAGAAAATACTATTGCAATAAAGGGTGTTTTCATAGCTGAACCGAGAAACGCGGCAATTGAAATGAGAATAACGGGTAAAAAAACACTTTGCTCAAAACCGAGAAGGTTTAGGATATATACCTCTATTCCGCCTAAAAGTGCACCTATAGTCAAAATAGGAATAAAAAGGCCACCCGTTACACCGACTGCCGAGGCAAGTGCGGTTAAGGCGAATTTTAACAGCAATAAAATCACAATTACAGAAATTATAATTTCTCCGTCCAAAAGCATTTCTATAACAGAATGACCGTTGCCAAGTGCAAGAGGGAAAAATACGCCAATGACACCTGTCAAAAGAAAAACACCTGAAATTTTCGCAAAAAGCGGTAATTTTTCAGTAATCCGACGAAAAAGCTTATACGATTCGGAATACAGCACCGCACTTATACCTGCTGTAATACCTATTATAGCGGCTATGGGTAACATATTTAATGAAAGTGTGGGTACATTCGAAAGGTGAATAAAGACCGTGTCACCGCCAAAAATACGGGTTAAAACATTATTCGTTACAGTTGCACTTACCACACCCGTCAGTGCGGAAAAAAGTATCATAGGAGAAAATCGCTGATGAGCTTCCTCTAAACTTAGCAATGCACCTGAAAGGGGCGCACAGGTTGCGGCGGCAAAGCCTGCACATGCACCAGAGGACATGATATATCTGTCCCAAGCTCTTGTGCGTTTACCTAAATGACGACTGATACCTTTTCCTAAAGCTGTGCCTATTTGTACACTTGGACCTTCGTTGCCTAAGGGAACACCTGAAAAGAAGGTGATAAGCGCAGAAACAGCAGTAAAAATCAGAGTTTTTAGCCAATGAAAGTTAAGCATTCCTCTTAATGCGCCCACAGAGGAAGGAATTCCGCCTCCCGTTGCCGAAGGACAATGTTTGAGGATAAAGTACGAAACAGATGACAGTCCGAATAATCCTGCAAACAAAATTGGAAGCGCCCATAGATTTTGTGTAGCAAAGGCATATATCTCTGCAGATTTTTCTGCTAAAAGGGCGGCGAGCCGTTTAAAGCAGTAAACTGCAATTCCTGCAATGCAACCCGTCAGACCGCTCAGAAATATACCGGGGATAAGGATATCCGCCGCTTTTTTTATGTTACTGTTTTTCACATAAACAACTCCAAAGATAATATATGCACATCATACACCACTTTAATGTTAAATGCAAGATAAAAAACTTGATTTTAAAGCATTGGTATGATATTATAATCAGCGTGAGTTCGAAACCATCCTCACAGAAACTTTTGTTTCAGAATAAAACTATGGAGCTGATTAATATGAAAAGAAACCGCGCAATGTTTGTATCGCAAGCGGCTGTAATTGCCGCGCTGTATGTTGTTTTAACCTTGATTTCCAATTTGTTTGGACTGTCAAGCGGAATGATTCAACTGCGGCTTTCAGAAGCCTTGACCATTTTGCCTGTCTTTACATTTTCGGCGGTACCGGGACTGTTTATCGGATGTATACTTGCCAATCTTGTGACGGGCTGCGCTTTATGGGATGTTGTTTTCGGCAGTATTGCCACTTTGATAGGCGCATTGGGTACCTATTATCTGCGAAAGCATTTGCCTCTTGCCGTGCTTTCACCGGTTGTTGCAAATATGCTTATAGTTCCCCACATTCTATCGATTGTTTACGGCTTGGAGGAAAGTATATGGTTTCTCATGTTAACCGTAGGATTGGGTGAACTTGCTTCCTGTGTATTGTTAGGATTGCTTTTATATCACATAATAAAAAAGAGAAAACTATTTAAATGAAAGGAATTTTTATATGGTAAAGCACGTTATTCTTTGGAAATTGAAGGGTTTTTCCACAGAAGAAGAAAAACTTCAGGCAAAGCTTTCTGCAAAGGAAAATCTTGAGGCGCTAAAAGAAAAATTAGAGGGAATAGTAGATATCAAGGTGCAGATAACGGGCCTATCTTCCTCAAATGCAGATATGATGCTTGATTCCACCTTCGTTGATGAAGATGCGCTTAAGGCGTATCAGGTGTCAAAGGAGCACACTTTTGTTGCAAACACCTTTGTCAGACCAATAGTTGAGACCCGACTTTGCCTCGATTATAATGTATAATACTTTAAACGAGTATCTGAAACACCGTTTCGGCTGTAAGGTTTATAAGCTTTCTCTCGATATCGGTTCTACCTGTCCTAACCGCGATGGCACATTGGGTACTCGCGGTTGTATTTTTTGTAACGGCGCAGGACATTTTGCCGCAAAAGGCAATGATATTACATCGCAAATAGAGGCGGCAAAAGCGCTTGTCTCGCAAAAAATCAAAAACGGAAAATACATTGCGTATTTTCAAAGCTTTACCAATACCTATGCACCGAGAGAAAAGCTTGAGCCGCTTTTTCTTGAAGCAATCAAGCATCCCGATATCGTGGCAATTTCTATTGCTACGCGCCCCGACTGTCTTGCAGATGATATTCTTGATATGCTGTCCCGTTTAGCCAAAATTAAACCCGTCTGGGTCGAGCTTGGCTTGCAGACAATACACAAATCTACAGCCGACTATATCCGACGCGGCTTTGAGCTTAAGGTTTATGATGAGGCGGTAAGCAAGTTGCACTCAGCAGGCATTGAAGTCATTACTCATATGATAATTGGACTTCCCTTTGAAAGCCGTGAAATGATGCTTGAAACGGCAAGATATATCGGCAAGTCGAAGGCAGCGGGAATAAAAATACACCTGCTTCATATTCTTAGTGATACTGATTTAGCCAAAGAATATGAAGCAGGAAAAATAAAAATTCTTACTCTTGAAGAATATGTTGATATTATAGCAGAATGCATAAAGCTTCTGCCGCCGCAGATGGTAATTCACCGACTGACGGGTGACGGCGAAAAAAGCTGTCTTATTGAGCCTAAGTGGAGCCTTGATAAAAAGCGAGTTTTAAACACCCTCACAAAAGCACTTTGTAATGTGGTACAAGGTGAAAGCTTATAATTTGATTATAAAAGACCTGCAGCTGTCATGAAAACTGCGGGTCTTTATTTAATTTAATCTCTGAAATAAAGGTCGCGGGTGTATACCTTATCGAGAACATTGGCAATATCCTCGCTGTAACGGTTTGCGATAATTACATCACACATCTGCTTGAATTCATCTAAATCAGCAATTACACGGCTGTTAAAGAAGTTGTCCTCCTTCATAGTCGGCTCATAAATAACTACCTCAATACCCTTTGCCT
>CAYRPK010000159.1:0-3769 GCA_964426175.1 uncultured Eubacteriales bacterium
AGGAGATCGACGAGCTTGTTTCTCATATAGAAATAAGAAATAATGCCGAAGTTCTGGCATTTACAGATAAACACCAATGCTATAAAATGAAGCTTAACGAGTTTGAAGATACCAAGGCAAGTGCCATGGGTGATTATCTCCCTGCAAAAATGGGTATGGATAACGGTGAAAATGTAGTATTCGTCGCATTAACAACCGATTATAAGGGATATATTCTCTTCGTTTTTGAAAACGGAAAGGCTGCAAAGGTCGATCTGTCCGCATATGCAACAAAGACTAACCGTAAGAAGCTTATAGGCGCATACTGTGACAAATTTCCACTATCCTGTGCAGTTCATCTGACAGAAGACGGAGAATATATGATTTCTTCAAGCGGCGGCAGAGTCTTACTTATTCACACGGGAGCTATTGCCGCAAAGACTACCAAAAATACCCAAGGTGTCAACTGCATGACGCTTAAGCGCGGTCAGCGGGTTGTTTCAGTTAAGCCTTATTACGACGGAGACCTTGTTTCTCCCCACCGTCACAGAGTTAAAACTCTTCCCGGAACAGGTGCCACCTTACAATCCGCCGATTATGGTAAACAAAATCCTTTAGGACTGTAAAATAAGAGCTAACCGATTATAATGTCGGTTAGCTCTTATTTTATAATATCCAAGCAATTATTTTGTAAAAACTTATGCTATCTTTTTTTTGCTAACGTCCTACTTAATATATCCGCCATCTTCAACAATCTGCTTGCGAAGAAGCTGAACATCGATCTGATGGACATCTATAACATCTGTACTCATTGCAATCACCGCAGCCTTACCTGCGGCTTCACCTGTGCAAAGACAAACAGGCATAACTCGAGTGCTACCTTGAACAGGTCTGTCAGTCGAAATACTTCTTCCTGCTACAAGTACATTCTTGAGTCCTTTAGGGGTGAGGCATCTATACGGGATACCGTGTGATTCTCCCTTTCCGTATCTTTGTTCCCTTCCCGACTTATCAAGCTTACCTTGCAAATTTAGCTTTGCTTCTTCTGCTGTATAATGAATATCAATATAATAACAGTTTCGGCAAATTTCATCCTCAAATGTCTTTCTTTCAAAATAATCATCAGCAACCAACACATAATCACCGAGAATTCTTCTGCTTTCTCTTATACCCATAAGCGGTGCTGTAAGCGAGACCTTTGAATTGGCAAATGTCTTGGGTTGATAATCAACTAAGGCGCGATGTATCTCATGCGCAAGTTTTCTGCCCTTTATAAGCGCATCAGACACACTCTGTGGGTCAGTATTATCAACATTCCACAAGTGACCCGCATTAAAGCCAATAGTGCCGGGAAAAACTTCATTATTGCACATATGAACATCAGGAATATCGTAATTACCCGAGCTGACAATTTCATATATCGGACTGTTAATGTTATTAGGATGAAGAGATACTCCGTTTTTATAAGCATATGTATCAATATTAGAAACTTCGAAGCAGTGTGTTGCAGGCTGATATCCGCCATCGTCTTCTACGGGGATAATTTCTGCTCCTGCCCAAGCAGCAAGGTCTGCATCACCTGTACAGTCAATATAAACCTTTGCCTTGTATGCCGTCAATCCTGCTTTGTTACTGACGATCACAGCGTTAATTTCACCGTTCTCAGCTTCGACAGCACTAATGAATGTATTAAAAAGAATATCTGCACCGGCATCCGCGACCTTTTCATCATAAACTCTCTTAAGATGCTCGGGATCAATAGGAACCCAATCTATATCCCACTCCCTAACGTGAGCTACACCGGCTTTAGAAGCATTAAATATTTCTTCTGCTATGCCTTTATAAATGATCTTTTCCTTATCTGAAAACGGACACCACGCAGGAATCAAACCCATCGTTCCCATACCGCCGAGACTGCCGGTTGCTTCAATAAGCAAGGTCCTAGCGCCCTTTCTTGCCGCCGCAATAGCCGCAGCGCATCCGGCAGGACCGCCGCCCGCAACGATGATATCATAGTCATCATTAAAATTGATTTGACGCTGTTTTAACATATAACACTTCATTCTAAGTCCCCCTTTTTATTGGAATTTGTAATAGTTACATTACCATTATCTCAGTGATTATTGACTGTATAAAGTATAGCGTACTTTTGCAGTAATTTCAATACATATAAAGCTTTTGTAGCTATAAGCTATATTTAATTGTTGCACCGTCCGACATGTAATTGTGACACTATTTCTTTGTTCTTTTCTTAAATTGAATGTATTTTACAGCACATGTTAAAAACACTGTGAGATATACTACCAAAACACCACCATCAAAGGCAGCTAAAAGATAATCGTGAAAGCTGAAAAGGTTCATAATAAACTGCGGTAATAATACTGCTACGAATATAACAAGCAAAGGAAGCATTCTGCCCTTTATTACTCGCTCCATCATCTGCATCCTTGATTCTTCATCACAAAAGATTTCATCGGCTGTTTCGTCACTGGATACAGGCTTTCGGAAATAACTGTATCCGGCATAATCCTGCAAATGCTCCCAGCCACAGTCGTTAAACATTTGCAGATATTCTTCTTTTTGAGCAAGTCCCTCTTTATTATAGTCAAGCTGATATATCACATCTTGCGGAGCACATTTCTCAAAATGATACATACCTAAGCCTCTTACCTTAACAAACCTCCAACCGGATTTGTGCATATCACGAAGATACTCCTGTTCTTTTTCATATTCAAATATCGTAAACCATTTAAATTGTTTCTTTGTTTCCATATTAAATTTCCTCCTGAGCTAACTTATATAAGCGTTCAATTCTGCGTAACTCGATTTGTAATACCTCTAATCCTAAATCTGTTATTTGATAAATTTTGCGCTTTTCTTCCTCGCGAATAAATCGAATTACTTTATCCTTCTCCATCTTTGATAAACTGCCATACATCGTCCCCGGCGCAAGCTTTATCGCGCCTTCGGTCATTTTATCTACCGCCTGAACTATTCCATAACCATGATTTGGTTTTCGCAAACACAACAAAATGTAAAATGCAGTTTCTGTCATAGGAACATATACTTTCTTAATATGCTGATCCATAATGTACTCCTTTCAATTATAAATTTCAGTGCGATGTATCGCACTGCGTTATATGTCGATAATAGTATATCGCACTTCGATATATATGTCAATAGCTAATTTTAAATTAAAAAAGCTCTGCAAAAAAACAGAGCACCTTGATTTTTTTGCTGTCATTCCGCTGTCAGTAGCGAAACAAGAACCCTAAAATCCTTTGAAAGTTATATATAATCTTTTTATGGATCAATTACCCCTACCTGATACTCATCCTCGTAAATAATTTTACCCATATGATTTGTGTAAACTATGTCATAAGGAATATTGTACTTATCCAGTAAATCGATGATAGGCTGAATGTGTTCAAGCTTCTCGGAACACGATTCTGTTTTAAAATATGTAATTCTCCTTGTAGATTGTCGTTGTTATCTCCATAGAGGGGCGGTTACGGCAGATTGTCAAGAAACCACTGATTTGTTTCATCATATAGTTTTATATCTTCTGGACTATAAATATTATTACGAATTCTGCGCCAATTTAGAATAAAAATCCCGACCGGCTTTTTCGTTTTCCAAGCAATCTCGCGCCTTGTATTCTAACATATTTGGGGAACTTCATTGGTCACGTCTTTCCTTTCTGTTTGCTGATGGTATCAATTTGGTATCACTTGCGGTATCAATGTGATAATATTTGTCAAAAGTGCCCGAAAACACAGCGATTTCCGGG
>CAYRPK010000160.1:0-3768 GCA_964426175.1 uncultured Eubacteriales bacterium
CATAGACTTTTCCTTAGAGCAGTAGAAGCCGGTGCATTCTAAAACAACATCAACACCGATTTCACCCCAAGGAAGGTTTGCAGCGTCTTTTTCTGCATAAATCTTAAGAACCTTGCCGTCAACAGTGATAGTGGAAGCCTCGTCATCAGCGACAACAGTGTGACCGTCATAACGACCCTGAGCGGTGTCGTACTTGAGAAGATGAGCAAGCATGCTGGGCTTGGTTAAATCGTTGATAGCGATAACCTCATAGCCTTCTGCGCCGAACATCTGACGGAATGCGAGACGACCGATACGGCCGAAACCGTTAATTGCAACTTTTACTGACATTTTATATTCCTCCAAAAAATTTATTTCCAATATATTCTACACCAATTATATCCAATAATCAAGCATATTTCCAAAAATTAATTATTTCTTAGAAATTATATGCAAATTAGGTTTTTATGATTTGCGGTGGGTATAATAATAGCATACAACTACCGATTGAATAAAATTCGACAAATTACGACAAAAAACAAAAAATTACTTTACAAAATTGTTCAAAAATGATATTATTAATCAAAAGTGCGACAAAATAATTATTGACATAAAAAATTCAGGAGATACGCATATGACCGCGATAGAAATAATTAAAAATTTTAATAATACCGACTGCCCCGTAGCCGCAATAAATGATCGGCTTGAGCTTGTTGAAGTGAACGCGTGTGCCACCGGTTATGTGCCGATTTTTACTGAAAACGGGCTTAAAGATTTGCTGAGCGCCGAGGAAGCACTTGAAATAAGTCATTATATTGCTCGAGGTAAAAATATAGGATTACGTCCGAAAAACGGAGCTTTTAAGGGCAGTATTCTTGAATTTATTCCTGCGGATGAATCGGCAGAGGATTTTGCGGCATTGGTATTTATGACGGATATTGGATATCATCCCATTAAAAATTCTCCTGAAAGCGAACAGTACTTTATGGCACGCTTTTTTGAACCAAAAATGCGTGAGGCGGTTGTATCTATTTTTTCTAATATTGATATGATACGTAACAGTCAAGCTACTGTGCTGTCAGATAAATCTGAAGAAAATCTTGAGAGCATCGCATGTGAAGCGTACAGAATTCTTCGTTGGGCTGACCATGTGCGCCTTATTTCTTCTCTCGAAGCAGGGGAAATGAATATTACTGCTTCCGACATCGTGGAATTCACCAAAAGTCTTGTCGACTCTGCTAAGATAATGCTTATGGGCTATGATATTTTTGATGAATACAGAATTGATACCGAAGCAACGAGACATACCTGTAGCTTTGACAGAGAAATTATGACAAGAGCTTTGCTCTGCCTTATTTCAAATGCATGCAAGGCGGCAGGACGCGGAAGCATCATAAAAATATGCGTTACATTGACGGATAGTGATTACCGCTTTACTATTACCAACGGCGGCGCACACATCCCGTCACATTTGCTGCCGCATGTTGCCGAACCTTATTTTACTTATAAAAATTCGGGCGAGGATAAGCGAGGAACCGGTTTGGGTCTTACTATTGCAAAAACGGTTGCCGAGAGTCACGGCGGAAATCTGCTTTTACAAAGCTCACAGGAATTCGGAACCACGGTTATGCTGAGAATTCCTGTGGTATTTAATGAAGGCAGTCCCAATTTTTTGGGCCAGTCACCCAAAGAGTATCTTACCGACAGATATTCGGCTATCTTTGTTGAACTGTACGGCTTTTGATATTATTGTGCGTTTACAACAAAAAAACAATTTGAGAATTATTTAAAATAACCCTTTACAAAATGCTTGTAAAGGGTTATAATTTTAACCTACCTTATAAATTTTATGATTATTTATAGTTTTAGCCGTAATGGAAAGCGCGTCAGCGTTTTCCATTTACTGACGGGAACAAAATATTACCCGCAGTATTTTTTTGCGCAAAAATTACAAGGACGGTGAATGTATTGCAAACGGAGTTTTCCCGTGTTTTGACTTTACTCAGAAAAGAAAAGGGAATTTCACAAAAGGTTGCAGCAAGTGATTTGGGAGTTTCTCAGGCTCTTTTGTCTCATTATGAAAAAGGTGTGCGCGAGTGTGGCCTTGAATTTGTCGTTAAGGTTGCCGATTATTATAATGTCTCCTGTGATTATCTTTTGGGACGTTCGGCAGAAAGAAGCGGCGTCATTTTGGGAACAGAGGATTTACCCGAACCTGAGGCAAGTGACAGGTCTGTTACTATGCGAGGAAATTTACTGCCGACTTTAAATAAAAAGCTTATTGCAAATTCCATAAATGTAGTTTTCGGAATGCTGTCGCGTATTGGAAACAAGGAGCTGACGGTACGCGCTTCGAATTACCTCAATCTTTCGGTATATACAGTTTACCGTTATCTTTATTCAATGAATCCTAAAAATCCTCAGGATGCTTTTAATATAGATAAAGCCCATTGGACAGGGCTTACAGAGGCAGCACAAACCATGGATAAAATGCATGTTCGCTGTATAACCGAGGGTGCAGGCACAAAAATGACTGCGGCTGAAAAAGAGCTGATGTCAATTTCTCCAGAAAAGCTTTATCGCGAATATCCGCTTTTTGCCAGCAGTCTTGTTAATTTGATTAAGAATACGGAAGAGAGTGTCCGTGAACTTACCGATAAGAAATAAACGGAAGGAAAGTATTAACTATGAAAAATACCGATAAAACAATGGACAAAATTGTTTCGCTCTGCAAGACCCGCGGTTTTGTTTATGCAGGCAGCGAAATTTACGGCGGACTTGCAAATACTTGGGATTACGGTCCTTTAGGCGTTGAACTTAAAAATAATGTCAAGCGCGCGTGGTGGAAAAAATTCGTTCAGGAATCCCCCTATAACGTAGGACTTGACTGTGCTATTTTAATGAACAGAGAAGTTTGGGTCGCTTCAGGCCATGTTACCAACTTTAATGACCCTCTTATTGACTGCCGCGCTTGCAAAATGCGTTACCGTGCGGATAAGCTTATTGAGGATTATAATGCTGAAAATGGTATTACTGATGTCAATGTTGAAGCAATGGATAACGACGGCCTTTCAAATTATATAATTGAGCGCGGTGTAATCTGTCCCAACTGCGGCAAGAGCGAGTTTACGCCCATACGCAAGTTTAATATGATGTTTAAGACCCATCAGGGCGTTACAGATGATACAGGTGCTGAGGTTTATCTCCGTCCCGAAACGGCACAGGGTATCTTCGTAAACTTTAAAAATGTTCAGCGTACCTCTCGCAAAAAGGTTCCCTTCGGTGTTGCTCAGATAGGTAAATCCTTCCGCAATGAGATTACCCCAGGCAACTTCACCTTCCGTACTCGTGAATTTGAACAGATGGAGCTTGAATTTTTCTGCAAACCGGGAACTGACCTTGAGTGGTTTGATTATTGGCGTGCATATTGCCGTGATTGGCTTTATGCAATGGGACTTAAGGAAGAAAATATCCGCCTTCGCGACCATGAGCAGGAGGAGCTTGCGCATTATTCCAATGCTACTACCGACTTTGAATTCCTTTTCCCCTTCGGATGGGGTGAGCTTTGGGGCGTTGCGGACAGAACGGACTTTGACCTTAAGGCGCATCAGACTACCTCGGGTGAAAATATGGAATATTTTGATCCCGAAACCAATGAAAAATATATTCCCTATGTAATTGAGCCTTCTCTCGGCGCAGATAGAATTACCCTTGCATTCCTCGTCGATGCATATGATGAGGAAGTTGTCGATGCAGAAAAGAACGATGTAAGAGTTGTTATGCATCTTC
>CAYRPK010000161.1:0-261 GCA_964426175.1 uncultured Eubacteriales bacterium
AGATCCTGTTGTAGCATTAAGAACAGAATAAGAAACGGGCATGTCAGCATAATTCGAAATTATAGACCGGAAATCCGAAATCTTGTTTATACAATAGAAAAATCTCTTGCGTCAATAACAGACACAAGAGATTTTTGTTATACAAAGAAATCATTAACTGAGCAATTGAGTAGATTTGCAAGGATGGGGAGGAAGGTAATATCGGGATAACACTCCGCACGCTCCCATTTTGAAACAGCCTGCGCCGTAACACCCAGCATA
>CAYRPK010000161.1:361-3745 GCA_964426175.1 uncultured Eubacteriales bacterium
TTGCCGAATTCCTCCTGCGTCAAATGATTATCCTTGCGGTAATCTTTGATTTTTTCTGAAATAGTAATACTATTCATATTTCTTCTTTCTTAAATAAATACTATATAAGCCAATACTTGTCGTTTTCACGCGACAAAATACCGAAAGCGACCATTTCTCTGCGAATTGTGCAATGATCTTCATGAAAGGTGTGGATTATCTCGTTGACCTCTTTTTCATGGTATTGGTAATTTGGCTTAAATACCTTCGCGATCTCATTTAAAACGATCTCGCGCTTTTTTTGCTGAACAGGAATACTGACTAATTTGCCGTACTTAAAAAAGTGCGAAATTACATCTTTTTTATATCTTTCTTCGATGTCAACAAGGGGCTCCGGTGAAATAACCATATCCCAAAGACTTTGCTTAAGAAGCTCCTTGTTAAGAGAATAGATAATATAATATTGCGATCGTGAAGCTATCACGATTCCTACTTGTTCCATCTTTTTCAAATGATAGCAAACAGTTGCTTCGGTTAACGAAAGTCGGGAAGCGATGAGTTCAACGTAAGAGTCTTCACGTGCTAAAATATTGATTATTTTAAGTCTTGTTTCATCGGATAAGAGCTTTAATAGGGTAATCATTGCTTTATCTCCCTTGTAAGATCGGTATAGAGTCCATACTTGTGACGCAGATTTTTCCAGTCATTAAGTACAGCTTCGACTACGCTTGTCTTTATATTGAGCTCAAATATCTGTTCAGCATCGCCGCTTTCTTTAGCAAGCGATAACTCTTTGCGGTAAGGCATCAGTATTTGGTCAAGCATCCAAATCTCGCCTTCCAACGCAGCTGTCATTCTAAGCTGTTCCTCTTGGTCTGCCTTTTGAAAATGCTTAAGCAGAGGTAAAAAGCGTTGAAGCATATTGTTCATTCGACGAAGCCTTAGCTTAGTTACCGCATCGGGATCATTAAGGCTTGCGTTATAGAGCAATCCTCCGTTTAAACAAAGATCGTACATTCCTTTTTCTATCATTAGTGCTTTTTTCTCGGTCTTAGACTCGTTTGTTAATTTATCGATCGTGCTGTGACACAGGTTTTGTTTCTGAATGACAACATCAGCCATCATTTTTCTGATTTGTTCGCAGGTCATATTTCTCATTCCTTTCTGAAAGCTTCTTCAATGCAGTTTAATGCAAATTTGTAGCCTTCGATATAAGTGTTCAGCTCAATGTGCTCCCAGTCGTTTGCAGAAGACAACTTTTCCTGCTTTTGAGCAATAAGTGAATTTGCATATGCAAGCATACCGTAATATAATCCCACATCTTCTTTGCGCTCATCGGGTGCGTTATTATAGGTATTTAAAAACTCAGCATCATGTTTTATCATGTTATCAAATGGTGCTAATAAATAGTGAGTATCACTTAATTTATCTTTAAGCCTGTTACAGTGAAGCATAGCAACGTGAATAGCTTCAATTGCCGCAAAGCGGTATTTGGCACATTTATATTCTGCTATCCTTTCTTCCTTTTCGGAAGTGTTGTTGTCAAGGGTGTCTGTGAAATCATTGAGTTTCTTAATTTTGCGCGACATAGCGTCTTCTGCATATAAATAAAAAGCTGAATTCATTTTATATTCCTCCGAAATAATAATTGCGGTCACCACATTTATTATGATACACATCTAATCAGATTTTGTCAATAATGATTAGATATATTTCTAATCATTAAACCAATGGTAGAAAAATGCGCACCCAAAATCGGATGCGCTAAAGCTTATACAAAGAAATCATTGACCGTGCAATTGAGTAATTTCGCAAGATCGGGGAGAAAGGTGATATCGGGATAGCACTCCGCACGCTCCCATTTTGAAACAGCCTGCGCCGTAACACCCAGCATATTGCCGAATTCCTCCTGCGTCAAATGATTATCCTTGCGGTAATCTTTGATTTTTTTAGCAATTGTGATCTGTTTCATATATCATTTCCTTTTAAAATATTAACTTTTCTCATTCGGTTTATCACAGCGAAAAGCTCTTGCTTGCGCGGCAGATCAAGAAAACGCTCGCATGTGGTAAAATAGCTTGAAAATACGGTGTCCAATCCATCTTTTTCGATAGCGTCATAAAGCTCATTAATAAGCTTTTCTAAATTAATTATTCGCTCATTGTTGCGTATTTCAAGATACCTCAGCATAAATCCGAGCGCAAAAAGTTGACGCGAGGTTTTTATATCATGCAGACCTCTGATATCTATCTTTTCGTCACCAATCATAATAAACCCGAGGTCATAAACCTCTAATTTTTCACTGCCACTGCCTTCGGGATACGAGGAAAAGCCCTCTGAATATAAAATACGGTTTTGCTTCCATTCAGCTTGACAGGGGAGAGTAATCGCGACCTTATGCTTTTGACAAATTGATTTTGAAGTTTGCGTTACACAAGAAATAAGAAAATTATCCATCATATAGACTTTATCGGAAACCGAAAGGTATTCGCCGCTTCCGCCAATAACGAGTATCGTGGACACACCGTGATTATTATAAAGCTCATTAACTCTATCAGTAAAAGGAGTGATTGGTTCTTTTAAAATCAACTCCTTCATCATCTTATCACGGATCATAAAGTTGGTTGCACTTCTGTCCTCATCGATGAGCAATAGCTTTGCGCCGCAATCAACGGCTTCCATAATGTTTGCCGCCTGCGAAGTTGAGCCTGAGGCGCGGTCGGTCGAAAAATCAATAGTATTGCCGCTTGGCAGCCACTTTATAAAGGGTGAAATATTAACGTGCTTGATACTTCTGCCATCCTCGGCAGATATCGTCACTGCACTCTCGTCAGTAATGCAAAGCTCGCGCCCGTCACCGAGGACGTGATCATAAATCCCTGCCGATATCGCATCAAGTAAGGTTGATTTTCCTGAATAACCGCCGCCTGTGATAACGGTAACACCGCGTTTTATCCCCATTCCCTTAATGCCGTAGATCTCAACTTCGTCATTGGTAGGGGATTTAAAAGGAATTGCAGCCTTCATAGGAAGAGAAGTTCCCTTAAATCGCGGCAAAATACTGCCGTTTGCAATAAATACGCAGTATTCACTGTCCTTCAGCCACCTGCGGATTGCCGCTTGCATTTTTGCTAGCTCAAGTGCTTTATTGAGCTTACCTACATCAAATTGCGTAATAAACATATCCACAGCCTCGGGAAGATCGCGGCAAAGCATTTGTATAGTCTTGCGTATCTTGCGCTTAGGTAACTGTACCATCATGCGTATGCAAAGGCACATTTTAGGCGGCGGAAGCTCATTGCTTGGCAAAAGATATACTGACGAGCCCGAACCGTATTCATAATCTCTTTGCTCGCAAGGTGCAAAGTATGCCGTGTTGCGCAGCATGATCTCTCCGTCGGGATG
>CAYRPK010000162.1:0-3741 GCA_964426175.1 uncultured Eubacteriales bacterium
TATTCGCCGTTATTAGTGGAATTTGCTATCCAACGTGTATCTGAGTTACCGTCAATTGCAAGAGCTGCATCGCCGCCGTTAGAGGAGGATGCGGTAGCGGAGGATATATTTAATCCTGCGCCCGCAACTGAGCCTTTCTGTGGAAAGAGTGTGAATATATCGGTAAGTGAACTCTTATTTACTTCTATATCCTTGGTCATTGAATGATGAAGCGTACCGTTAAGATTATAAATATCTGCTGTAGCAGTAAGAGTACCGTAATTATCGGCGGTGGAGTTTACTGCCTTGACAGCACCGGAAAGACTGTTCCACTGGATGTGCAAGGGTTCGCAAGCATCCATACAGCCGTAATATGCGCCTGTGGCTTCAAAATAATAGTCGTAAGTTTGCCAAATGGTTGAAGGCCAAGTGTTCTGACTCATCCAAAGGAGAACACCGGTTGAGCCCTCAAACATATCATCGTTAAAGCCTTCCATAATGGCCTTATAGGTTTCATAGTTTATTAACTGAGCCTGATATGCAAAGCCTTCCATATCACTGTCGTTAAGACTGCCGTAACGGTTAGTAACGGCATTAACATACCAGTCGGGATGCTTATTACCCACGCCGGATTCATAGAGGTCGTGATACTGCCAATAGCTATCACTGAGAATTCCTGAAATGCTATCCAAAGCCGAGTCAGGAAGCATTTTTTCAAGACTGCTATAAGTAGGGATACAAATAGCACCAACTTCGGTTACGAAACCTACAGAACGATCGCCGAAATACCATGAGGGAGCTTGAATGGCGTAGTCAATACCGCCGGAAACAGGGTCTTGATTGGAAACAGGAATTAAGAGTCTTGTTCCGTCAAGCTCTGCGTAATACTGCTCCATAGGCTTGTAAAGATAGTCAGGGGGATATGTTTCGTTTTCTCCGCACCAAAGAGCGATACAAGCATGATTTCTCAAACGCTTATATTTATCTATCATGTTATTTATAAACATAGCTTGATTTTCTTCGGATAAGGTTAAATCGAGAACATAGTAGCCATGTAGCCAGAAATCTTCATAAACAAGTATACCGTACTTGTCGCAGGCTTCATAGAAGGCAGACCAATCGGAGGTTCCGTGCCATGTACGTATCATATTGAAGCCCATTTCCTTGTGGAGTCTGATAGCAGTATCGAATTCCTCATCTCCCCAAGAAAAGAGAACATCGGGAAGACCCCAGTTACCGCCGCGGCAGATTACCTTTTCACCGTTGATATAGATGAGAAGGTCGCCGCTGACTTCGTCACGACCGTACTCGAATTCACGAATACCGAAGGTGGTGTCTTCACCGTCGGAAACAACACTTCCTGAGGTGAAGCTAAGCGAAAGAGTGTAAAGATTTTGGTCACCCATACCGTTGGGCCACCATAAGAGAGGATTGTCAACATGAAGAACATCAAATTTATCTGCAGTTGCAGAGAATTCATAGGTTGTATTTGCAGGGATACTAATAGTTTCACTGAAAACAATGTTGCCGGGATTGATGATACCTGTAACAGTACCTACAACGTCAACATCGGAATGATTGGTAAGCTCCGAAGAAATGACAATATCAGCGGATGATGTATCCGGTAAGGGAAGATCCGCATATACGAAGGGATCGTCTACCGTAACATATGCAGAGGAGGACAAATAAACATCCTTATAGATACCCGTGCCGCGTCCGGGGACAGGTTGTGAAAAATCCCAGCCGTCAAGAACGATAAAGCAGGGAGTATCGGCAGTTGTGCTTTGCGACCATACTGCGCGAACAGCAATAGCGGCGGTTTCGCCGGCTGTAACGTAATCTGTAATATCAAAAGAGCCACGGGTGAAGGGACCTTCAACAAGGCCGAGCTTTGTACCGTTGACATATATTTCACCGCTGCGGTTGATACCGTCAAAATTAAGTGTTATACGGCGTCCTGAATAATCAGCAGGGATAGTTACTTCGGTACGGTACCAATAGTCACAGTTAAAATAACTGTTGCCGTCACTGTCAAGCTTATTTTCGAGAATCTGCATATTATCTCCATAGAGAATATCGCCGGTGATATCATCGGTAAGCTCGCCGGCTTCATAATAGCTGTAAAGAGCAGAGCCCGGAACGATAGCATTGGTGTACGCACTTTCGTCGTAGCCAATGATAGAGATTTCTTCACCGGTTGATGCTTCATCGGGAGTGCGGATAAAGCTCCAGCCATTATTTATGTATTCCTTTCCAATGGCGGATTCGACAGGAGAAAGCTCTGCCGCGGTTGCGGAGAAAGTAAAGGGTGGCAGTGCTGTGATTGCAGAAACTAAGACAAGTGAAAATGTCAGTATCCCGCTTAACAAACGTTTCTTCAAGGTTGACATCCTTTCATAATGAAATAATCAATAATATTTTATCATATTATTATTTTTTAGTCAATCGTTATCTATGAGACGTTCATAAAAATTAATAATATGTAAAACATGATATTGTACTTGACACGGAAGAAAAAAATTGGTATAATATATGCAAAAGTGTAAAGCAATTTACTTTACACTTTGAAACGGAGGGAAAGTCGTGAAAAATGAAAATCTTGATATGAGCTTACTTCTTGATTTTTATGGTGAGGTGCTCACCTACCGTCAGAGAGAAATGCTTGAACTTTACTATGACGATGACCTCTCTCTTTCGGAAATTTCCGAGCAGTCGGGTATTACCCGTCAAGGCGTAAGAGATGCTATAAAGCGTGCAGAAAAGCAGCTTTTTGAAATGGAAAGCAAGCTTAAACTAGTTGAAAGATTCGGAAGAATACGCAATATTATCGGGGAAATCAGTCAGCATGCTGAGAATATATATAATATTAACCGCGGCGGTGTCTGTTCTGAGGAAATTAATCGATCTGCAATAAGAATTGCCCGTCTTGCAGAGGAGTTAAGTGCCGAATAAGCGAATTTAGGGAGGCGAGAATATGGCATTTGAAGGCTTGACGGAAAAATTGACAGGTGCCTTTCGTCGCCTGAAAAGTAAAGGTAAATTAACCGAAAATGATGTAAAATCCGCTATGCGAGAGATACGTATGGCGTTGCTTGAAGCAGATGTTAACTATAAGGTCGCAAAGGATTTTACAAATAAGGTTACGGAACGTGCCGTCGGCGCGGATGTTATGCAAAGCTTAACTCCCGCACAGATGGTTGTGAAAATCGTAAATGAAGAGCTTATAGCTTTGATGGGCGGCGAAAATGTCCGTATTAATACTGCACCTCATCCGCCGACCGTTATTATGCTTTGCGGTTTGCAGGGTGCAGGCAAAACGACGCATGCGGCAAAATTGGCTCTCCATCTTAAAAAGCGCGGTAACCATCCGATGCTTGTTGCTTGCGATATATATCGCCCTGCTGCGATAAAGCAACTTGAGGTTGTCGGAGAGCAGGCAGGTGTTCCTGTATTTCAATTAGGACAGGAAAATCCTGTTAAGATTTCTAAGGAAGCAATTAAATATGCAAAAGATCACGGCAATGATTTTGTAATTCTTGATACCGCAGGCAGACTTCACATTGATGAAGAGCTGATGAACGAGTTGAAAGAAATTAAAAAGCAGATCCAGCCGCAGGAAATCCTTTTAACAATTGATGCTATGACAGGTCAGGATGCCGTAAATGTAGCTCAAAGCTTTAATGAAGCTTTAGGAATAACGGGAACTATCGTAACAAAGCTTGACGGTGATACCCGAGGCGGTGCGGCGCTGTCTGTTCGTGC
>CAYRPK010000163.1:0-3740 GCA_964426175.1 uncultured Eubacteriales bacterium
ATTCAAGAGCAATAAGTCTGTGACCTAAAGGAGTGGGATGAACTCCGTCCTCAGATAAAGCCTTGGCACCGTATTTTGCTGCCCACTTATACATAAGTCCGTCAAGGGGAATAAGTGCATCTACTTTATATTCCTCGGCCAGTCGGCGAACTATCTGGATTTTCGGGCCGAAGTCATCGCGCCATTCTTCTTTAAAAGCATCGTGATGGAATGCATACGGCTCAAACAAAATTATCTTAGCCCCCGTTTCTAAGGTCTTTTCGATAATATTGCGATAGCTCTTCTCAAATTGCTCCGCATCGACGCCTCCGAAGAGTCCGACACCGTGGCTGTGCCAGGTATCATTAACACCTATCATAATAGAAACCAAATCAGGATTATGGTTAATGCAGTCTTCATCCCATCTTGCTTCCAAATCAACAACCCTGTTACCTGAAATGCCGCGGTTAATGACGTTTAATTCATAATCGGGATAAAGAGCTTCTAAGCCTCTGATTATCATTCTTGCATAGCCAAAGCCGATTCCGTCCGGCTCATATCCTCTGCAAGCATCGGTGATGCTGTCACCCTGCAAAACTATAGTGGATTTTTCTTTAAAAAGCATAATTTAACATCCTTTCGAAAGTCTTTATAATAGTTTAGTATCATATAGAAAATAAATCAAGAGTTTTTTCAAAAAAGGCTTTTATTTATCGGTAAAAAAGTATATAATGAATTATACATTATTGAAAGGTGTGCAAAATTTATGAGAGAAATAAGTCCTTTTGAAATTGACGGTAACGCTTTTGAGCTTATAGCAAAAGAATGGTTTTTACTGACTGCAGGTGATAAAGACTCATTTAATACTATGACTGCAAGCTGGGGCACTGTCGGCGAGCTTTGGAGCAAGAGAGTTGCCGTTGCATTTGTCAGAAATACCCGTCATACTTTAAGTTTTATGGAAAATAACGAGTATTTCACTATGTCTTTCTTTGGTGACAGTCACCGTGATGCGTTAGGATATTGCGGAAGAATGAGCGGCAGAGATGTTGATAAGGTAAAGGAAACGGGGCTGACTCCTGTTTTTGATGAGGCACCTTATTTTGACGAAGCAAGAATGGTATTTATCTGCCGAAAGCTTTATACTGACGAAATCAAGCCCGAATGTTTTAATGATGCCGCGCTTGATAATGCTAATTACGGTGCAAAGGATTATCATAAGGTATTTATCGGAGAAATTGTTAAGGTACTGGTAAAGGATTAATATGGATTTATTAGAAAAGAAAATTTCAGGAAAAGCCGTTTATGAAGGCTCGTTTTTAACCTTATATAAAGATGAAATCGAGCTTCCCAACGGTAAAAATGCAACAAGAGAATATTTGCGTCATCCTGGGGCGGCATGTGTCGTCCCTCTTACGGATGACGGATATGTCATTATGGTCAAGCAGTACCGTTATCCTTTGGGTAAGGTTATGCTTGAAATTCCTGCAGGTAAGCTTGATAAAGGTGAAGATCATCGCCTTTGCGCAGAGAGGGAATTAAAGGAAGAAACGGGCGCCATAGCAAAACAGCTTTTTTATCTTGGCGGACTCGCCGTAACTCCTGCTTATACTGATGAGATAATTCATATGTACTTAGCAAGAGGGCTTTCTTTCGGAGATAAAAATCCCGATGAGGATGAATTTTTAGAGGTGGTCAGGATACCTCTTGCCAAAGCAGTCAATATGGTGCTTAACGGCGAGATAATCGACGCCAAAACTCAAACCGCACTTCTTAAGACTTTTGCCTATGAACATCAAATTTGAGTTTCTCGGTAATGACTATTATTGCGCTACCAACAAGGACAATAAAATCACATATGACCCATTGCTTCTTGCAGATTTTGCCAAAGCTTCAGAGCATCATCTTGATATGTGTTGCGGCAATGGCATTATAGCCCTGCTTATGCACAAAAAAGGCTGTCAAAATGTTACGGGTATTGACATTAATAAAGAAGCGATAGAGCTTGCAAATTTAGGAAAAGATAAATCTAATTGCGATATTGATTTTATTCACGGTGATGTGCGTGATATTTCTAAGCTTATCGACAAAGAAAGCTTCGATAGCATTACAGTAAATCCACCGTATTTTTCGGACGGGATGAAAAGTGAAAATTCGCGAAGAAATGAAATTCGCTCTGAAATTTTCCTTACGCTGGACGAGTGCTTAAATGCCGCTTTTTTCGCACTTAAAAAAGAAGGCTGTCTGTACTTGTGCCACCGTTATGATAGGAGATATGAAGTCAAAGCTGCTTTGCGAAAAGCTAAATTTCATTTGAAATTAGAGCGATATGTCGCCGACAGTGCGGATAAAAATCCTTTTTTGGTCATGTATGCGGCGACAAAAAAGAAAAGAGGCGCAGCCTTTATGTTAGATTTGATATTAAAAATAAACGGGGAATATACTCCTGAAGCAAGAAGAATATTTTTCCCCAAAAGGAATGATTAATTTGGCAGGAATTTTATATCTTGTCGGAACACCGATAGGTAATCTCGGTGATATATCGCCTCGCGCGCTTGAAACGCTTGAAAAGGTTGACTTTATAGCGGCGGAGGATACGAGAGTCAGTGGAAAGCTACTATCTCATTTTGGTATTTCCAAGCCCATGATAAGTTATTTTGAGCATAACAGTAAAGCAAGGGGAGAATTGCTTCTTGAAAAGCTTTTTAATGGTGAAAATGTTGCGTTAATGACCGATGCAGGTATGCCGGCGATATCAGACCCCGGCGAGGATATGGTGAAATTGTGCGCGGCTAATAATATTAATGTTGTAGTTGTGCCCGGACCTTCGGCTGTTGTCAGTGCAGTTGCAATGAGTGCTTTATCCACCGGCAGATTTTGCTTTGAGGGCTTTTTATCCGTCGACAAAAACAGCCGCCGAGAGCATTTACAGTCTTTAATTCATGAAAAGCGCACCATGGTTTTCTATGAAGCACCCCATAAGCTGCATAAAACCTTGCGCGATATGTATGAGTATTTCGGTGACAGAAAAATCACTCTCTGCCGTGAAATTACTAAGCTGCATGAAGAAAACATATATACAACACTCTCAGAAGCAGCCAAGATGTATGTTCACACTGAGCCTAAGGGCGAATTTGTACTTGTTATAGAAGGCGAACCGAAGGTAATCCCCGAAAATGAAGAAGAATTATTCGCAAAGGCAGTTGATGATGCTAAAAAGCTTGTTGAAGAAGGCCTGAGCCGAAAGGATGCCTCCAAGAAGATATCAAGCGAAACAGGCTTTGCAAAAAACAGGATATATTCTGCGCTTATTCACGAAGAATAAAAGAACCGACGGGTTTTACCGTCGGTCAATATATTTTAATCCGTAATCTGATGCAAAGGTAAAAATAAGAGTTACAATACACATTGCGGCACTTGATGAAATGGCGGCGCGATAACATGAATTTGCAAAAAGTATGTCGTCAAAGCTCATGCGGTTCAGATAAAAAACGATGCCGACAATAAAATATAACAGAGCAATTACTGTACCGATAATCAGAACTCGGTTACTGATTTTATGTAAAGAATTGATATAATTTTTGATTTTTTGCATATTATCACTCTTTCTTCTTAAATTACAAAAGAATGATACCATTAATATAAATAGTTTTCAATGATAAATGTTTTACAAAAACGGAGGAATTTTACAATGAATATCGGCATATCTTCAGGCTGCCTGTATCCAATGCTTGTTGAAGATGCAATTGAAGCATTGGCAG
>CAYRPK010000164.1:0-3702 GCA_964426175.1 uncultured Eubacteriales bacterium
CTGACAGCCAGACGATTTATGTCAGCGGCACTAAATGGATAGAGGTAGATAGCTTTGAGGGTCAGTCTTCGACTGCACAGGTCTATACATTTGACGATGAAACGGGAAAGATCACCTTTGGTGATGGTGTTAACGGAAAAATTCCCGCCAAAGGATCAAAAATACGTATGGATTATCAGCATATTCATGCAGGCTTTGCAGAATATTATGATGCTATGAAGGCAATTGACCCGAATATCAAGATAGTTAGCTGTATGGATACGATATATGATTATCTAGAAGATAAAACCAAGTGTGACGGTATCGTTAAGCATAACTATCCAACGCTTGGTAAGCAGACTGATGCGCGCAGTCTGCATGACGCATATATTGCGAAAGCCGATAATCTTATCAAAACTTTTATAAATGATGATTCTTCTGTCAAGCTTGCGGCGGGAAGAAATGATGTTGTGGTTGCTACTACTGAATATGGTATCATCCCGATAAACAGTGTCTATTCTGATCCTGACGATGTGCTTTTGCGTGATGAAGCAAGAGTTCTCAGCCGTGGCTTGCACTTTGCAACTATGTTAGTTGCCGCGGCGCAAATGGAAAAGGAGATACTCATTCATCAGGGCTTTACCGCATACAGCTTTGGCTCGGGCTCAAACTTAGGAAGTGCCGGCAATGTTTATAATGCTTTATATGCTCAGGATCCGAATAATCTTGAGAGCACTATCGAATCAAGCATGGCTCTTGCTTATAAAATGTTTGGAAACGGCCACGGTGAAACGGTTCTTAATTCTTTTGTAGAAAACAATCCCATCATTGATGCAACGAGCACCGATGACTACAATGCACTACGTGTTCTTGCAAGTAAAGACGAAGACGGTGATATGTATCTCTTTGTCGTAAATCGTGATCCCGAAAATGATGTTACCGCCGCCGTAAATCTTAACGGCTACACAATTTCCGGTGATGCAGAAATAAGCGTCCTTAACGGCGAAAGCTACATCTCTTGCAATACTCCCGAACATCCCAACGATGTAAGCATAACTGATAGCACAGCTACGCTGGGCATAGGTAGCTCAAGCTTTGCTTATACATTCCCAGCACATTCTATTGTAACTATCAAATTAACCGGCTCAGTGGAAGAAGACCCGTGGACTGATAACTTTGAGGTACAGACCTTTGAGGAGGTTGAGACAGGCGCACTTCCTGCTCAGATGACAGTAACCTCACAGACAGCGGGAGTTGCCCTTGATCCCCTTAATGCTGATAATAAGGTTCTTGCAATAACTCGCAATTCCGGCGGTAAGGCGACTGTTAAGGCGTCACTTTCAGGTGAGAATGTTACTTCAACCTTAACAAAATATACGGAGGGCGTGAGGGTTTCATTTAAATTTATGGCAACCGAAGAAACAGGCCGAATGAATATTCAAATAAAGGCGGCAAATGCGACGGTTATGAATCTTGCATACGATAATGGTATGCTTATGTGTAATACTGTGCGTCGTAGCTTCCTAAGCCTAAATGAGTGGCATGAAATAGAGTTTGTTTTAAATCACGGTGCCCGTGAATATATGATGTACGTGGACGGCGAATATTCTCACTCAGCGCGTACCTATAATACAAAGGTGAATGTCGGTATTGATAATATAATTTTCGATGCTGAAAACATCAATGCCACCTATTATATTGATGATTTACGTGTTCAGACTATGTCTGCAACGGGAGAAAGCCTTGGTGTCCAAAACATCTGTATTTCTACCGAGTGCGGCACCGAACCCGAATTACCTTCCACTGTGGGTGTATTTTCCAATGACGGTGTAATTACGGATACATCTGTAACGTGGGAAAGCTTTGATATGCAGTTGTATAACCAAGTCGGCACATTTGAAGTTCACGGTACCGCGGGCGAATATGAGGTCATTGCGAAAGTTACTGTTACCGAATCCGTGACAAAGCCTGAGGACTATGGACTTACTCTTGACGGAGATTATCTTTACGGTATAACAGAGCTTCAGACGGCGGCTGACTTCGAAGGACTTAGCTTTACAAAAGACGGCGTTGCATTATCGGGCAGTGATACCGTTTCTACAGCAAGTATTCTTGTGTATGATGAAAAAGAATACAAGGTCATTATTTTGGGTGATGTTTCAAAGGACGGTATTGTAAATTCAACCGACTTCACGCAAATAAGGAGAAATTTCCTTGAACTGTATTCAATGTCGGAGGAACAACTGTTAGCGGCAGATGTTAATAAGGACGGAATTATTAATTCAACCGATTTCACAAGAGTAAGACGCCACTTCCTGGGTCTCTACGACTTATATGCATAAAATTAATCCCGAGTCCACTTATGTGTGGCTCGGGTTAATTTTTAAACTCCTTGCAAAAAATCTGCTGATATGGTATCATATTTAAAATCATAATGTTGAAGGATGAGGGTATGTTTAAAATCATCAAAACCGAGGGATCAGCTCGAAGAGGCGTATTTGAAACGGTGCACGGTACTGTGCAGACACCGTTTTTTATGAATGTCGGTACAGCGGCAGCAATTAAAGGCGGACTTGACAGCTTCGATTTAAAGGAAATCGGATGTCAGGTCGAGCTTTCGAATACCTATCATCTTCATCTTCGTCCGGGTGATGAGGTAGTTCGCGATATGGGCGGACTCCATGAATTTATGAATTGGGACAGACCTATTTTAACTGATAGCGGCGGATTTCAGGTGTTTTCACTTGCAAAGCTACGTAAAATTACAGAAGAAGGCGTTAATTTTAATTCACATATTGACGGACGCCGCATTTTTATGGGTCCCGAAGAAAGTATGAGAATTCAATCTAATCTTGCCTCAACAATTGCTATGGCATTTGATGAGTGCGTTGCAAATCCTGCTGCTTTTTCATATGTTAAGGACTCTGCAGAACGCACCGTTCGTTGGCTTTACCGCTGTAAGGCAGAAATGGATAGACTTAATGCTTTAGAAGAAACGATCAATAAAAATCAGATGCTTTTCGGCATTAATCAGGGGGGAACCTTTGATGAGATACGAAAAGAGAATATGAAAGCCATACGTGAACTCAATCTTAACGGTTATGCCGTAGGAGGCTTGGCAGTAGGGGAACCAACTGAGGTTATGTATCATATATTGGAAGAAGTGACACCTCTTATGCCGGAGGATAAGCCGAGATACTTAATGGGTGTTGGCACGCCTATGAATATAGTTGAGGGCGTTGCAAGAGGCATTGATATGTTTGATTGTGTTATGCCCAGTCGCAATGCGCGCCACGGACATCTTTTTACTTGGGAGGGCATAATTAATCTGAATAACGCAAAATATGAGCGTGACGATACACCTATTGAAGAGGGCTGTCAGTGCCCGACATGTAAACGACATTCCAAGGCTTATATACGTCATCTCTTTAAGGCAAATGAAGTTTTGGCTTTGCGTCTTGCCGTAACTCATAATCTTTATTTTTATAATAATCTTCTTTCTAAAATTCGAGATGCTCTTGATGAGGGGACATTTGAATTATTCAGAAAAAGCTGTGACGGGAAGATTAACCGTCGCATATAATGTATAAAAATATTTAAAATATCCGCATGTTTTTTGACAAAAAATAAAAAATAAAAAAAATCAAAAAAAATTGAAAAAAGGTGTTGACAAACTGATTTTTGTTTGCTATAATAACCAAGTCGTCGCGAGAGACACGGGAG
>CAYRPK010000165.1:0-3696 GCA_964426175.1 uncultured Eubacteriales bacterium
TAGAAGGGTTGTTTTTTATGCAATACAGAAAGTTCGGTAACGCAGGAGATAATATCTCTGCATTAGGCTTCGGCTGTATGAGGTTTCCCGAATATGAAAAAGACGGAAAATGGTATGTAGATGAAGAAAAATCCACTTCCATGCTTCTCAAGGCTTACGAAAATGGCGTAAACTATTTTGATACTGCCCCCTACTACTGCCACGGCAACAGCGAAAAGGCCATCGGCAACGCTTTGAAGGAAATACGCAATAAGGTTCTTATTTCCACTAAGGTTCCTATCGGTGACTGCAAGACAACCGACGATTTTCGCCGTTTCCTTGAGAACAGTCTTAACGCTCTGCAAACAGATTACATAGACTATTACCATTATTGGGGCATCAACGCCGCTACCTTCGACCGTATTATGAACGAGGGATTTATTGAAGCAGCACTTAAAGCAAAAGAAGAGGGACTTATCCGAAACATGTCTTTCTCCTTCCATGATAAGCCCGAAGCTATCAAATATATTATAGATAATGCAGAAGAGCGCGGTCTTAATTTTGCCTCAATGCTATGTCAGTACAATCTTCTGGACAGAGCTAACGAAGAAATGATATCCTACGCCGCATCAAAGGGCTTGGGAGTTGTTGCGATGGGGCCTGTTGCCGGCGGCAGACTTGCAGCTCCCACCGACCTTTATCGTAAGCTTACCGGTAAAGAGCCTATTGCCACATATGAGCTTGCATTCAGATTTGTTTTAGCACATCCCGGTATGTCCTGCGCGCTTTCCGGTATGCAGGATATTGATATGGTGGAGAAAAATGTCAGAATAGGTGAAAATGCTTCAGAATTCAGTGCAGAAGAATGGAAGCAGATGGGCGAAGCAATGGAATCCTTAAAGAAATTCAATGACCTCTACTGTACAGGCTGCCAATACTGCAAGCCCTGTCCTGCCGATATTGATATTCCCCGTATCTTCAAGGCATATACTTATCATAATGTATACGGACTTGATTCGGCTGCCAAGCGTGATTTTGATGAATATCGCTTCTTCGGCGGCAAGACGGTTAAGGATTGCAAGAACTGCGGTGCATGCGAAAAGAGATGTCCTCAAGAATTAAAAATTCGCGAGGAATTAAAGCGAGTCGAACCCATCATCGACGCACTTAAAAAGGAATAATTGAAATAAGGCTGAGCTTATATATAGTCTCAGCCTTATTTTTTATTCGAAACATTCTTTATATCTTTCATCTGCATTTATTGCTTCACGAAGGTTTGTTGGGATTACATTTATCCAACCTTCCCAATAATTCTCCGGTATTGCTGGGAAATTCTCGCCGGGGAAAGTAACCTTTGAAACAAGCGGAGCCGTATATTGATACGTACCTTTGCAGCGTATGGAGCTATATGTTTTACTATGACCAAAAGCGATGGAAAAATATTCAAGTGCTTTATCAATATCCCCCAGACGCGCCTGATAAATTGAACAATAAAGATATAAATCCCTTAAGTGTATGTGCGCAATTCCGCATTTTCCATCATCAAATATTTCTTCATACAGTCGCGCTAGCGCCATAAATTTATTTATTCCGATTTCGGTTGTAGCAATAGACAGCTTGGTAGAAACAGCAACCTCAATATACTTTTTTAATTCATTAAGCAGGGCGATTATTGCTTCACCCAAGTATCGATCCCTGTCTTCTCCCTCCATTGCGTGCGGTAAAAGACATTCCCGACTGATAATCAGTGAATTCTGGTTTTCTGCAAGAGCTTTTGCCTTTTCCCGCTCTCCCATTTTATCATAATTAGCAGTCATACACAAAATTATCGCTTCGCGGTCATCATTTGGAAGCTCCATCGTTAAAAGCTTCTCAAAAACCATAGTTGCTTCCTGCCAATAAGCATTTTTTGCATTATACTCTATATCTTCATAGAGATAATCTGAGCTATCCTTTGTATATCCTCTTGCACCGTGCTTCTGCCATCCGCACAAATTAAGTGCATATCCGAGCCTTAACAAAACCTGCGGCTCTGAGGGGAATTCCTCAACCGCTTTGCGAAGCATATTAACACATTCGGTCACATCTCCCCCTGAATTAATACCTCTATCGGCTTGTTCAAGTATTTTAGTGATTCTTTCTTCGCGGTCACCGTTATAGCCGAACAATTCGTCAATGGTTACGTGAAAATAATTGGCAATTGCAGGTACTGTCTCCATATCAGGATAACCGCCGTTTGCCTCCCAACGGGAAATGGCTTGGCAAGTAACTCCCAATGCATTGGCTAGATCTTCCTGTGTTCTTCCGTCTCTACGACGTAATTCTTTAATTCTATTTCCGATTCCGATCTGCATATTTTCGCCTCCTCAATTATTTCACCGGTGTGATTATATTTTATCATATATACTCCTATACGTCTATTATCAATTCGTTGTTCATAGGTAAAGCAACGCTTGATAAATTCAATTAGTATATTTATAAGCAAAAACTTGACAAATAATAAAAAATCTTTTATAATTAAAATAGAACGAGGCAGACCGATAGACGGTTAGCCTAAAGATTTGTTAAAATAACCGTATCTTTTGGCGAAGGGCGGTTATTTTTTTATGCTTGTTATTTATCCTGTAGCTACAACCAGAATAATAACAATAATAATTAAATATTCCCTCAGCATCACCCCCTTTATAAAAAGAGGGAAAATGCCTACCGTTATGTTCTTCTGTGTCCTAAGTGGAATTTTAACATTTACAAAATTTGACACCCCGACCAAAAAAGGTTATACTGAAATTGAGGTGACGGCAATGAAAATCGAAGACTTAAAAAATATGCCTCTTCAATCTTGCAAGGGGGTAGGCGAAGCGCGCTCAAAAGCATTTTCCCGTTTAGGAATTTATACTGCCTATGACCTGCTTTTTCATTTTCCCCGTACCTATGAAGATTGGTCAAAGCCTTATTCCATCGTCGATGCACCTATAAATGAGATTTGTGCAATCCGCGCATTTGTTGCACGTCCCGTAAAAGAAAACCGTATCCGTCGCGGAATGACTATTTATAAAACCATTGTACGTGACGAAACAGGTGACATGACAGTAACACTTTTTAACAGCGAATATGCGGCTAAAAGGCTGATTGAAAACGAAGAATTTATTTTCTACGGCAAACCCGAAGGCGGTATGCTTCATAAATCCATTTCTTCACCTAAATTTATGCCTGCGGCATCTGCTCCGCCAGTTGTTCCCATATATCCTGCAACTGAAGGTCTGACGCAAAATATAATTAAAAAGATAGTTTTATCCCTTTTAGACATGATAGGCGATGACCTTTCCGATCCTCTCCCCGAAAGTATCAGGAAAGAATATAATCTGTGTCACATCTCCTTTGCAGTAAAAAATATTCACGAGCCGCAAAGCGAAAACGCGCTTACTCTTGCGCGAAATCGGCTTGTTTTTGAGGAGCTTTTGTACTTAAAGCTCGGTATGTCCATGATGAAGAGCCGCGCTCGCAGGGCTTCGGAATGTCCGCTGACTTTTACCGATATTTCCGCATTTGAAGCCTCTCTCCCCTATGCTTTGACAAATGCGCAGAAGCGCGCCATAAACGAAGCAAAACGTGATATGGCGTCAAACGGTGCGATGAACAGATTGCTTCAGGGTGATGTCGGCAGCGGTAAAACGGCGGTTGCTGCAGCACTTATGTATGTGTGCGTCAAAAGCGGAT
>CAYRPK010000166.1:0-3681 GCA_964426175.1 uncultured Eubacteriales bacterium
ACATTTGAGTTGTTTTTCTCTTTTTATTTGTTACCTATCAATTGTACCATAACATTAATTTATATGATAACCTTTTTTGATAAGACCAGATGGTTTATTTGTTGTGTTTTGTAATTATTGTTTAGATTAAGTCATGTTTTTTCTATTTACTTAAAAGAAAAAACGTGGTAAAATGTAACAGTATGAGGTGAATTGGAATGACGCAGCAAATTTGCCGTGCCTGTCCGCGAAAGTGTTGCGGCAAACGTGATTCGATAAGCGGAACCGGTATTTGCAAAATGCCGTCAGTGCCCCGTGTTGCAAGGGCGGCGGCACATTTTGGCGAAGAACCGTGTATCAGCGGAAAAAACGGCAGTGGTACGGTGTTTTTCAGTGGTTGCTCATTAAAATGTATGTTTTGCCAGAATGAGGAAATATCAAAAGGTGGATTTGGTAAAAACATTACGGTTGACGAGCTGCGCGAAATATATTTTAGACTTAAGGCGCAGGGCGTTCACAATATAAATCTTGTAAATCCCTCTCACTATATAGACGCGATCAGCGAGTCGCTTGAAGAGCCGGTGGGGATACCTGTGGTGTATAATACGGGCGGCTATGACAGTGTTGACGGATTAAAGCGGTTGGAGGGTAAAATTCAGATATATTTGCCAGATATGAAGTATTCTCTTGCCGAGCCGGCAGAAAAATACAGCAGTGCTGCTGATTATTTTGAGGTTGCTAAAGAAGCCATAACGGAAATGTACCGTCAGACAGGAGATTATGTTGTTGACGGTAACGGAATTTTAAAAAGCGGTGTGCTGATCAGGCATCTTATTCTGCCTGATAATATTGAGAATACTTTAGGTGTTATAGATTGGGTAGCAGATACCTTTAAGCGGAAAAGTGTGCTTTTTTCGCTTATGAGTCAGTATACACCCTTGAAAAAATATAAACTTCCCGAGCTTAATCGAACGGTTACAAAGGAAGAATATGAACAAGCTGAAAGCTATATGTATTTACGAGGATTAACTGAAGGGTATGTTCAAGAACCTGATTCCGCTACAGATGAATTTATTCCGGACTTCGATTTGAGCGGTATATTATGATAGGAGTTTACATATGAAAAAATTTGAAAACCTGATTTTGGATGAGGAACGTGCTTTATACGGTTTGGAGGATGCGTCGGTTATCTTATGCCGCTTTGAAGGTCCCGCTGACGGAGAATCTGCCTTTAAAGAATGTCGCGGAATTGAGGTAAGCGATTGCTATTTTGATTTACGATATCCTTTCTGGCATGATAATGCAGTTAAAATGCAGTCCTGTGAATTAACGCCAAACTGCCGTGCGGCCTTTTGGTATTCTAAGGGAATACATATAGAAAACAGCCTTTTTAACGGAATTAAGGTGCTTCGTGAATGTGCGGATATTTATCTTAAAAACACCTCTGTTAATTCTCCCGAATGTTTTTGGTTTTGTAATGGTTTAAAGCTTTGCGGGGGAAGCGTCAAAGGTGAATATGCCTTTTTTCAAAGCAATGATATAAGACTTGACAATGTAAAATTTGAGGGCAAATACAGTTTTCAGTATGTTGAAAATGCAATAATTGAAAATTCTGTTTTAGATACTAAGGATGCATTTTGGCACAGTAAGAATATTACGGTAAAAAACAGCGTTGTAAAGGGTGAATATTTGGGTTGGTACTCGGAAAATTTAACCCTTGTCAACTGTGTAATTTCGGGAACGCAGCCATTGTGCTATGCCAAAGGCCTTAAACTTGTCAACTGCGAGTTGCATGAATGTGACCTTTCCTTTGAATACAGCGAGGTTGAAGCTACCGTAACCACACATATAGATAGCGTAAAAAATCCCCTAAGTGGAAGCATAAAAGCAAAAAGCTTTGGTGAGGTTATATTTGATGAAAGCCGCCGTGATAACGGTGATGTTATTATTGAGGTGCTTTAAATCACATGAGAAATAACGAAAGGACTGTTATGAAATTGAGAAGAATTATGTCTGTATTGCTTGCGACGATGATGACGATACTGTTGCCGTCATGCACTGTTTCGCGTATAGGTGGAGAGAGCGACACATCGAGCCAAGCAAAAAAGCTTGACTATACTCCTTTTGATTATGAAGATTTTTCGTCATATGTTACCTTGGGTCAGTATAAGGGAATTGAATATGTATACGGAGATTTGACTGTCACAGAAACCGAAATAAATGACTTAAAGGAATATTATATGTATAACGGCGGCTTTTCAGAGCTTGTTGCTGTGTCGGATCGCGCTGTTGTTGAAAACGACAATGTAACTATTGAGTATGTATGTTATGTGGATGAAGAAGAATATGCCTCATCTGATGAAACGCAATTTTATGTAGGTTACAGTGATTTTCTTGAAGGCTTCGATGAAGAGATTCTTAATATGAATATCGGCGAGACTAAGGTGTTTACGTTGCAATTTTCCGATGATTATGATGAATCATTGGCAGGCAAGGATGCAGAATTTCATGTGAAATTGAAAAATATAGAGGAAACTGTATTTGATGAATTGACTGATGAGGTTGCTCAAACACTCATGAGCGATACCCAAGCTACTGTTGAAAGCTTTATGGAAAAGGTTGAGCAGGAGCTTTTTGATGAGAAATATGCCAATGCGGAATATAATATGCGTGTTGATGTATGGACTGAGGTGTATAATAATGCCGAGGTTATTGAAACTCCCGAAAGAGAATATCAAAGCTGCTACGATGATGCTATGGCAAGCTATGAATATCAGATGCAGGAAAAATATGGTATGAGTCTTAGCGAATTCTGTACGCAATATGCAGTTGAAGAAGCATATTATACGAATCTTGCGGTAGCAAATGCAAGGCAGTTTGTATCTGAACAGCTGATAACCTACGCTATAGCAAAGGCTGAGGGTATAACGATCAACAGTGAAGAGACTAATCAATTTGCTGAGGATAATTTTGAAACTAACGGGTATGAAAGTGCCGAGGAGTTTTTAAATGTTAACGAGTTTTATGTTATATGTATGACCATGCAGGAAAAGGTAATTGATTTCTTGGTTGAAAACGCAATAAAAGCAACGGAAGAGTAAGAAACGCTTTCTGTTATGATAAGCAAATATTTCATTAGTATTGGTGACCGGACTGTTAAACACTTTCGCGCCTTAGTGGTTTTTATGTGAAAATATGATAAGCGCGAAAGGAGCGAAGCAAAGCTTCGCGGGTCCTGCGTCACAGGTACTCAATTACCAATAAAATAGGCATCACCGTATGGTGATGCCTATTTTATTGGTGCTGGTGATCGGACTTGAACCGATATGGTATTACTACCGAGGGATTTTAAGTCCCTTGCGTCTGCCGATTTCGCCACACCAGCGGTGACTGTTTGATATAATAACACAAAACAAAATAAATTTCAATACAATTTTTAAAAATTCACATAGTTTTTTTCTTATTAGAAATAATAAAGCTGTGGGAGATGATATTTATCAGTCAAATTGTTTTGCTGTGCGGAAAGAAAAATACTGATTTTTTGGAAGTTTTAGGTGATTTACATGTTGAGTACGATGTAATTTCTGCCAATTCGGAGGAAGAAATTAAAAACGGAGATATTGTTATTACAGACGGGATTTTGCTGTATCAGCCCAAGTATAAAGCGTTTGCATTTATAATAGATGAAACCTTGACTGATTT
>CAYRPK010000167.1:0-3650 GCA_964426175.1 uncultured Eubacteriales bacterium
GTGCTGACGGTATGTATAGCTACAACCTTGGCGGAGACCAGTCACAAGGTTCTTTGACTGCTGACAGCAAGACACTTATCACCTTTGAAGATAGTGTTATCGGTACTCTTAATAACTATAAGGGCTTTAACTCTCAGAAGGGTTATGCTTCGGCATCTCACAGTGGTTGGGTTAACATGACCTACCTCCTGCTTAAGGGAACTGATCCCGATGTCAGAAATGCGCAGTATATCCTTTCGGGTGCTGATTCCGCAGCTAACCCCTATGGTAACATCTTTGATGAACATTATTGGCTTTCCGACAGCATGATAGTTAACGGAAGAATGTATGTAAACGCTGTTAACTATATGGGTTGGGATACTCCAGAAGGTCCCGAAGGAACCGATATATGCGAAATTTTCCTTGGTGAAGACGGTTTCCCTGATATGAATCAGGAGCCCAAGCTTCTTAAGGAAATTATCCCCGGCTATGCAGACGGTCTTTTCTTTGAAAATACCGAAGCAGCGGGAGCTCCCGATCCTGACGGATACATTTATATCTACTCTCGTGTAAACAATAATTACTACGGTGTTGTCAGAATCACTCCCGAAAATTACGAAGCATTCGTAAATCAGGCAGATACAGGCAATCAGGATACTGACCACGATAACGCTGCAGAAAAGTTTGAATTCTGGAACGGCGAAGCTTGGATTGTAGGTGCTCCTGCAGCATTAACCGCACGCAAGGCTAATGTTACTGCATACGCACCCGGCGGCGAATCCAATATTGCTTATATGGAACAGGGACCCTGGGCGGGCAAATATGTAAATGTTAGCACAGATGCATCTATTTCCGGTCAGCTTTCAATCGGTGTTGGTTCTTCTCTCACCGGTGAGCTCAAGAATAAGGGCAATATCTATTGGTGCACTGAAAAGTATTCCTTCGTACTTGACGCAGGCTATGATATGTCTGACCTTTGGTGCTATAACTCTAAGTCCCATCCCAACCTTTCTAAGGATGGCGAGCTTCTTGTCAGCTATCATATCGGTACTCAGAATGCAGTTGCAAATACCACTCAGCTCGAATATGTCCATCCCATGATGGTAAATCTCTTCCTCGTCGGCGAAATGCCCGCTGATGAAGATGACGAAGAAAGCCTCGGCTTCTTCGGCGATATCGCAGCAGCACATGATGAAGACGGTATGGCAGGTGCTATGGAAGTTGCGTTCGGCGAAGATTATATGATGATTTCCATTGCTATTATCGCAGGCGTTGTAGTGATTCTTGCAGCTATCATCGTTCTTGTTATCGTTCTTATCAAGAAAGGTAAGAAAAAGAAGGCAGCAGAAATAACCGATGGTGAAGCAACTGCTTCGACTGTTGAAGAGCCTGCAACAGAAGAGACCGTAGCAGAAGAACCTGCAGCAGCTCCTGTTGAAGATACTCCAGCTGAAGATGCTACTGAAACGGATTCGAATGATGAATCTGCTGAATAATTAATAATATACAGAAAAAGACTTCACGTCCGCGTGAAGTCTTTTTCTGTAATGAATATTCGGCAGCTTATCGCGAGAGAAAAGAATCTATATTATGCCTTCACCGGCGGGGAAGGTGGCTGCGAGGAACATGCAGACGGATGAGTAGAGAAAGTCTGAAGAAACTATGATATAAAAAAGAAGAAACACTGAAAAATAAAGAAGAAAGCATTTTGCAACATATAAACCGATAGCTTCTGCTATGTGCCTTCTCCTAATCAGCCTCGCATGCGCTCGTAGCTTCCCAGCGGGGGAAGGCTTTTAGAGGTCGCTTTTTGCAAAAGCGAAAAGCATCATTAACTTTCAACTTTCCATTTTAAACTTTCAATTTTATATTTATACAGTTTGTGCATATTGATGAAAAGCATATTAAAAGCTGCACAAAAACGTCAAAAAATGTACGCATATTGGCAAGAATACAATACACACTGCCGTGTGTTTCTTATAGACGCATAAGAGGTCAAACGGCATGCGGAACAGGTGCTTTTTAACAGAAAGCGAAAAATAATTGATTTTTTTCTTAAATTACAGTTGACAGCTTTACAAAAGTATTGTATAATACTAAAATCCAATATAATGCCGTTTTATCGCTTTTTTACAAATAGGCTTCCTTAAAAACGTCAAAATTAATAAATTTTCAGCATTCTGACTATTAGAAAAACAAAGTCATTTGTATAGAGGAAGCATATTTGGACAAAGCTCTGCCGCAAGGGTCAATGTGGCAGCTTTACAGAAAACAGGCTTATAAAACAGCAGTTTGAAATATTGAATGGAGTGGTAAAAGAATGGTGCAAGTAAAACCCGTACAGGTAGGCAGAAATACTCGTATGAGTTTCTCCAAAATCAATGAGGTTTTGGAAATGCCGAACCTTATGGA
This sequence comes from uncultured Eubacteriales bacterium, assembly GCA_964426175.1. Taxonomy (GTDB): domain Bacteria; phylum Bacillota; class Clostridia; order Oscillospirales; family CAJFTT01; genus CAYRPK01. The sequence goes on from CAYRPK010000167.1 coordinate 2,392, forward strand.
AATCCAAAAGAAGAGCTACCGCTGGTTCATTGAGGAAGGCTTAAGCGAAGTTTTCCGTGATATGTCGGCTATTTCCGACTTTACCGGCAATTTAGTGCTTGATTTTGTCGATTTCAAAATGGATGATACACCTAAGTATTCCGTAGAGGAGTGCAAGGCGAGAGATGCCACGTATTCCGCGCCCTTAAAGGTAAAGGCACGCCTTCTTAATATGGAGACGGGCGATATTAAGGAGCAGGAGATCTATATGGGAGATTTCCCCCTTATGACAGAAACCGGTACCTTTGTTATTAACGGTGCTGAGCGCGTTATCGTATCTCAGCTTGTTCGTTCTCCGGGTGCTTATTTCGGCTTGACGCGCGATAAGACAGGAAAAAAGCTTTACAATTCTACTATCATTCCCAATCGCGGTGCTTGGCTTGAATACGAGTCAGATGCTAATGATATCGAATATGTAAGAATTGATAAAAACCGCAAGTTTTTAATCACTACATTTATCCGTACTTTAAATGCCATGAACAATAAGCAGATTGAGAATAATCCGCTTCTTGCCTCGGCACTTATGGAAAATATCACCCTTGAGTCGGATGCTGAAATCAGAGAATTCTTCATGGATGACCCCAGAATTCTTGCCGCACTTGAAAAAGATCCGACCAAGACCGGTATCGAAGGTCTCTTTGAAACTTATCGCAAGCTCCGTCCCGGTGAACCTCCCACGGAGGATAGTGCTATTACACATATATACAATCTTTTCTTTGACCCGAGAAGATATGACCTTTGCCGTTTCGGCCGTTATAAATTTAATAAGAAGCTTTGCTTAGCTCCCAGAATTATCGGCAGAGTTTTGGCACAGCCTGTTGTCAATCCCTTTACAGGTGAGCTCATGGCAGAGCCAGGTATCGTTATTTCCGAAGAATTGGCAAACAGCTTTGATGACGCAGGTGTAAATACCGTATTCATTGATATTGATGGCAGACAGCACAGAGTTATTTCTAACGGCATGGTTAATATCAATGATTTTGTCAGCATAGACTGCAAGAAATACGGCATTAACGAAAAGGTTCGTTTCAATGTTCTTAAAAAGATAATTGAGCAGGCAGACGGTGATGAAGAGCTCCTTGAAGAGCTAATCAAGGAAAATGTTATCATCCTTATGCCCAAATACATCACTGTTGACGATATTCTGACTACCATTAACTATTTTAACGGTATTGATTTTGATATCGGTACAGTTGATGATATAGATCACCTTGGTAACC
>CAYRPK010000168.1:0-3647 GCA_964426175.1 uncultured Eubacteriales bacterium
AGTAGCCTCTGTATCTCAGCGGATTAGATATACCTATTCCGCTTGTGATAGCATTACCACTTGCATCGGTGATAGAAAGTATATTGCCCCATGCGTCACACGTATAGTTATATATTTCATCACTCGTTGCGTTGTTGTTTACCTTTTATTTACAATTGCATTATATCACATATATTACACCGCGTCAAGCATAAAATAGTTACAGTTTGACACTGTTTTGTAACCTTTGCAGGGTAAGATAAAAGGCGCGGAAAATCCGCGCCTTTTGGTAGGTGGGTGAGATATAGCATCCTCCCGCCTAATTCTCTACAATACATCTCCGTAATTTGTAATAATGCTACCGTCAATATCAATTTTTACAATCTGCCAAAAGTCCTTATCTTGCATAGAGCACAGCACAAATATATTGTTATCACTTATATTAATTCCGTATATCTCTTTGATACCTTGGCACTCAATACTTATCGTCTCAGAAAATTTCGAATCAGTTTTGTAAAGTTTCCCTTCTGCAGCATAAATCATATACTCGTCTGTAAAGTTTACAATCAATCCGCCTTCAACATCAGTCCACATATTCGGCAAATTCTCTGTTTCAAGACTCTTCGCATTAATTCGGTTAAACTCACCACCGTTAAGATAATAAATCCATCCGCCTCTCGCCGCGACGAAGTTACTCCAGCCTAAATTTGCCGTTATAAACTTTCCGCTCGCCTCTTCAATATAACCGTTTTGTTCCGGCAACCATACTTTCCCGTCATAAACAACCACCGTTTCCCAACTATCATTTAATCGTGAAACTTCTACACTTTCAAGCGTAGCCGGATTTAGCGAATATAGCTTTTGCGCCAAAGTATAGTAAATACTTTCATCTCCATAAATTACCTGTTCCACTTCTTCAATTGCCGTACGGCACTCACCGTTAACTGCATAATTTAAATGTGCGGCGTCAAAGGTTGCTCCGTCATATGAAATATAAAACAGCCTATTCCCGTAAGCAAACGGTTGCCATGCATCTTTATCAACGTTTTTTTCAACCGAACCGTCACGTTCAGTTAGTGTAATTTCATTATCTTTCAACAATGTAATATATTCAATACCGTTATTTGTATAAGCGAAATTATAACCTGTTGTGCTTTCGGAAAGAAAAAACGGATTGCCTTGCTGAATTGCGCTTTTACTCGTTTCTTTAAAGCTAATATTTATGGTGTTACTCTCGTTTTCCGATGAAATTACCGATTCCACATTGCTTTGGACGATTGCACTTGCATCAGTATTACTGCTATTTAAGCTATTTTGTGTTGCAGTACATCCGACCTGCATCATCAAACTGAACAGCAAAATAAAACTACTGATTCTATTTATTACTTTCATATTTACCCCCCCTAATCATGTATAACTAATATCTAAGTACAACCAAAACAGCATTTAAACCAACTGCACTTGAAAATGATTTCATATAATCTTTATAAACTAAAAGACAACCAGCTGACCATGCACTATTAGCACTCGGCAATCCGTCGCCTCCTGAATGAATAAGCATCCCTGTCGCTGTTCTTCCGTATTCTTCAGTATATTTCTTTCTTGTAACAGGGACACTTTCGCTTAAGTTTTCTTTTCTCATTATTTTATATGCTGGTAATTTCGTTTTTTTATAAGAATCCGTTTTTTTAGCTACCCTATAAACACCTTCACACAACGTAGCCACGTAGTGACCATTATACTTTTCATTAGGTCTATCTGGCAAGGTGCTTGCAACAGTAAACAGTTTTATTTTTCCAGAACTTGTTACTACAATAAAATCGGCACCATATATTCGACCACCTTTATTTATAGGTGTGGTACCTTCTATCGCAAATATAACACTTCCATACCACTTTGCATTGCGGATTGATTTCAACACTGTTCCCAATAACATAGGCACAAGATCAGGATATTTCGCATACAACTCCGCAGTAAAATTTATTCCTTCATAATATATCCTTCCCGTCGGATCAACATACATCACAGGATTGTTCTCGCAGTACACAAACAAGTTTGCGCCGAGAACCTCGCCTACAGTTGCTTCGAGGATCTCCAAGCCGACATCGCCGCAGATAAATCTGCGAAGCTCGGGGCTGTAATAGCGACTCTGCAGATAATACAGCTTGGTCTCGCTATCATAGTAGTAGCCTCTGTATCTCAGCGGATTAGATATACCTATTCCGCTTGTGATAGCATTACCACTTGCATCGGTGATAGAAAGTATATTGCCCCATGCGTCACACGTATAGTTATATATTTCATCACTCGTTGCGTTGTTGTTTACCTTTTATTTACAATTGCATTATATCACATATATTACACCGTGTCAAGCATAAAATAGTTACAGTTTGACGCTGTTTTGTAACCTTTGCAGACAATAGCAAAAGGCGCGGAAAATCCGCGCCTTTTTAGTAGGGACATGTACTAACGTCTAAGCATTTTTCCTATATCAACTTTATATGACTATAATATATCTCTATTAATAATCCACAATTGACTGGCTTTAATAATATCTAAAATATTTTGCTTTTCAAATTCATTTCCAAAAAATATCACTCCACTACAACCATCCAAATATATTAGCACTTTCAAACCAATAAAACAAAATAATATAGGAGAAATCTCTCTTGTCCCTATATACAAAACAGTATTTAACATCTCATATGTGTCAATTAAATATGCATTGTTTTTATCGTTAGCAATATTAACTAAAAATTTTTTTGCATTTTTGAGTTTCTTTTTGATTGTTCTTGCATATGATGAGTTAAAAATACTTGTTGCATCATTAGACAAAGCAATATACATATCATCATAAAGCCATAACGTCTTAATTAATTGATGATATTTTTGTTCATTCTTTTCAAATTCTTTAACGGTTATCTCTCTATCTAATACTTTTTGATAAAACACCTCTACAGCAGTATACTTCTTATAATTACTAACAACTTTGGGAAACAAATCTAAATTATAAAACTCATTTGACTCTAATATGGATTCTATATATGTATTTGCATCTATTGAACCTAAATTAAAATCGTCTAATATGTTAGTAATTGAAATTTTTATATAATCACGTTTATTTTCCTCTAACACTACCATCCCCCCACAATGTAGCTATCCTTTCACCTGCTTTGTTAAGCAACTTCCAAACACTACCTGCATGTTTAGCAGTATCTTTTACTATTTTCCAGCCATCTGGACCTTTCCATCCTCCATTGTTAGGTAATTTAATATTAAATTTAGATATATCAACTCGCCCATCTTTAGTTTTTAACTTGTTAGGAATTTTCTTTTTTACGGCATTTATTACAATTCGCTGTGTAATCTTATAAGCAGTATATACTACAACAATTGTGGCAACCGCCACAATAAGATAAGGTGCAACTGTAGAAATAAAAGCTGTCATCTTAGCCATCAGTGCCCAACCAGCCATGTTTAAACCATATTTTATAGCAAAAGCACTTACAAAAACTGCACAGTTTTTTCCATCCGTATCAACATACATCACAGGATTATTCATGCAGTACAGAACAAATTTGCTCCAAGAACTTGACCTTGTGTTAATTGCAAAATCTCCAAGCCGACATCGCCGCAGATAAATCTGCGAAGCTCGGGGCTGTAATAGC
>CAYRPK010000169.1:0-3635 GCA_964426175.1 uncultured Eubacteriales bacterium
CTTACGTGTAGCATCAGCAAAGGAAAGCTGACATGCGGTGTTAACGTTAATCTTGGAAACGCCGAGAGAGATGGCTCTCTTAATCATATACGCGGGAATACCGGTGCCGCCATGGAGAACAAGGGGCATTTCGCCGGTGAGAGCCTGAATTTTTTCAAGTGCATCAAAGCTAAGACCTGCCCAATTTTCGGGATACTTACCGTGAATGTTACCGATGCCTGCTGCAAGCATATCTACGCCGAGATCGGCAATGAGCTTGCATTCCTCGGGATCCGCAACCTCGCCTGCACCGACAACGCCGTCTTCTTCGCCGCCGATAGAACCGACTTCAGCCTCAACAGACATACCCTTAGCTCTTGCAGCTGCTATGATTTCCTTGGTCTTTTCAATATTTTCTTCGATTTCGTAGTGAGAACCATCGAACATAACAGAAGAGAAGCCAGCTTCGATGACCTTAAAAGCACCTTCATAGCTTCCGTGGTCAAGGTGAAGTGCAACGGGAACGGTGATACCGAGTTCTTCGATCATACCATTAACCATGCCGACAACGGTCTTATATCCGCACATATATTTTCCTGCACCCTCGGAAACGCCGAGAATTACAGGAGAATTTAATTCCTGAGCAGTGAGGAGTATAGCCTTTGTCCATTCAAGGTTATTGATGTTAAACTGACCGACCGCATAGTGACCGGCCTTTGCCTTTTTGAGCATTTCAGTTGCTGAAACGAGCATTATTTACCATTCCTTCCAAACATTGTTTGTTTTATTATACACTTAATAATAATAATTTTCAATTACATATTTATTAACATTGCAATTATACCGCCACCGTGCTAAAATAATACAAAATTCGACAAATTTTGCAAAGTGGGTGACGGTAACTTGAAGATGAAAACTATAATAAAAATCATTGTTGCAGTGATAGTGATAATGACATTGATTACATGTGCCGTTACCGTGGTTAAGAAGGATAATGCAAGAATTAATGCGGACCTGACCGCAGTTTTAAGCGATACTTCATCATCAGCAGCTTCAGTGGAAATAATTGCAGCTTCAGCCGAGGGCATCAATCTCAATACTGCCTCGGCTGAGGAACTTTGTACTCTTTACGGAATAGGTGAAGCCAGAGCAAAGGCCATCGTCGAATACCGAGAGAATAACGGCGGCTTTATTTCGACAGAGGAGATTATGCGCGTCAAGGGGATCGGTGAGGGGATATACAGCAAAATCAAGGAATACATATATGTAGAATAAGGACAAAATAATAAAGGCTCATGTAGGAGCCTTTGGAATAAAAATAAGTTTAGTTTTTTTCTACAGATATGACTGTAAGCGTATCTTCCATCACTTTGAATTTGATTTCAAACCCTGCAAAGCTCATACCGTAAAGCCGTTCAGGTTCGTTTTGATATGATGGGCGAGGATCTTGAGAGAGAACACCTATCAGGGCTTTTAATTTTTGAGGCTCAAGCCCGTATTTTAATTCCTCGGGGAAAATTACGTTCAAAGCATAATCTGCCAAAGGTTCAGCAAAGCCACCAACGGCATCTGCCTTTAAATCTGAATGGGGAAGATACGGCTTAATATCAAAAATAGGAGTACCGTTTAATAAATCGGCACCTGATACATGCAAAACAGGACCTTTTTCTCCGTATTCAATACGGTCGAGCTTGACGCATGAAAGACCCAATGAATTGGGACGGAAGGGAGAACGGGTTGCAAAAACACCCATTCTTTCGTTACCGCCCAAGCGCGGCGGGCGTACTGTAAGAGAATTTCCTTGCCTTTCCGCCTTGGAAAACTGCCATATCAGCCATATATGGGAAAAGCCTTCCAAACCGCGGACAGCATCGGGATTTCTGAAAGGCGGTGCAAAAATAATTTCGGCTTTAAGCTCTTCTACCAATCCGCTTTGACGCGGAATACCGAATTTAGAATCAAAGTCAGAATGTATCTCCGCGATGGGCGATATAATTACATTTTTTCTATCCATATACATACCTTCAAGAGAAAAGCCCGACATCAGTCGGGCTTTTACAAAAGTTCAAAGATTATTCAGCGTCTTCTGCATCTGCAGTGTTATAAACCTCGATTTCATAGCAGGAAGAAGGAGACTTGGTGTTGCCTGCATTTTCAAGTCCTTCGGGAACTACATAATGAGTAAAGCAGTAAATGCGGAGATACTTGGTGGTAACAGCTTCATCAATAGTGATGGTGTCTACCTGCTTATCGGATTCAAGAACCTGGAGCTCTTCGTTCATAGTGCCGGTTCGTTCAGCTTCAAAATCAACGTCGGTCCATTCTTCGCCATCTTCGGAAATCTGAACATAGAAGCCATCTTCTTCAGGGTGAGCAGTTTCCCATGTGAGAACGATCTTATCGAAGGTCTGTTCTTCAGACCATTCAAGACCGAACCAGCTGGGGGAGTCTTTGGTTTCGGGGTCCTTATCTGCTGCCTGCCAACGGGTTGAAAGATTACCGTCGTTAAGGGCGCCGTCGCCGTCTGAGTTGCCGTTATTACCGTCGGAGAAAGCAGTTGCCGCTACTGCAAGGTTTCCGCCGGGTTCTACTTCGACAGTAGATTCCGTGCTTTCGGTAGAAGCGACATCGGTGGAAACAACTGCAGAGGAGGGAGCAGGAACAGTTGAAACAGTAGATGAGGTGGGTTCGGTCGAAGCGGTGGAAGCAACAGAAGAAGTACTTTCGGTGTCACCGCAGGATGCCAATGCCAAAACAAATGACAAAGACAAAAGGGTAGCGATTAGTTTTTTCATAATAATTATTCCTTTCTTGGATAGTAAAATATATTACTATCCTTGATTAATTAAGGTAATTATAACACAAATTCAAAAAAAATCAATACTTAATTTACGTTTCCTATAACTTTCCACTCGTTTATACCAATATATTTCTTTTCTCCGTCGGCCCTGACGGGAACAATGCGTATGCAATCTGTTGTGATTTCCTCAAATTCATAAGTATTATATACATTGGCAATAAAGTTATAGCTTGAAGTAGGCTCCACCTCGACAAACTCCGAACCGTTACTATAATAAATACTAAGACCTACGGGGCATATAAGCTCACTTCCGTCTTGGAACCATTTTATTTCTAAAGCGGTAACCGTAACTTCACAGTCAAAGTCATACTGTATCCAGGCAGCATCCGATGCAGGATTTGTGTGCTCGGTCCAACGGTTACCTGAGGAATCTATTCCGTCATTAAGCTTTTCAAGCATGCCTGAGAGCTTTGTAAATGAAGCCGACGCAGTGGCTAAGCTTTCTACATAGCCGTCGGTCGTATCAGGTTCCTCAGAAGGAGTGAATATTTCTTCATCTGTAAGAAAAACCTCGAGCTCATAAACCGAAAGCCATGTACTTCCCGTGGGGAAATATACACGTAAATAGCGAGATGCTTGCTCATCAAAGTAACGTACCGCCTGATTGCAAAGTGTGTTCTTTTCAGCAACAGTTAAGCTTTCGGTCTGCGTTATATTTACCCAATCAGTACCGTTATCAGATTTTTGATAAATAAATTCTCCGGCACCTATCGCTTCAAAGTAAATATTAATACAGTTGTATGTCTGAACACTGCCGAAGTCTATTTGCAGCCACTGACCTGCCGCGGCGTTACCG
>CAYRPK010000170.1:0-3578 GCA_964426175.1 uncultured Eubacteriales bacterium
CCTGATCGATCATTTCCTTAAGGTCATCGAAATCCCAGACCTCAATCTTCTGGATTTCGTGAGAAGTACGGAAACCGTCAAAGAAGCTTACAAAGGGAACACGACCCTTGATGGTGGAAAGATGAGCAACAGCACCGAGATCCATGATTTCCTGCTGGTTGGATTCGCAAAGCATTGCGTAACCGGTCTGACGGCAGGCATAAATATCGGAGTGGTCACCGAAGATGTTAAGTGCATGGGAAGCAACGCAACGTGCCGAAACATGGATAACGTTGGGGAGAAGCTCGCCTGCGATTTTATACATATTCGGAATCATGAGAAGAAGACCCTGAGAAGCAGTGTAGGTGGTAGTCAAAGCACCGGCTGCGAGAGAACCGTGAACTGCACCTGCGGCACCGCCCTCGGACTGCATCTCGACAACATTAACGGTATCACCGAAAATGTTTTTAAGACCTGTTGCTGACCATTCGTCTGTTACCTCTGCCATAGGGCTGGAGGGGGTTATGGGGTAAATTGCGGCAACTTCCGTAAAAGCATAGCTTACGTGAGCGGCAGCGGTATTACCGTCCATAGAAAGTTTTTTTCTTGCCATAGTTGTTCCTCCTATTATTTTGGCGAAATCGCCATTATTGATTTTTATATGCAGACATGGCAAATAAAGCGGTTGTCCGCAATGAGTATATAATACCACTTTTTAGGGAAAAAGTAAAGAGAAAAAAGCTTTAGTTTATGACAAAATTGAAAATACTTTGACTTAAGGCTTTGAAATATGTTATAATGCTGAAAAGCAGGTGATTAAAATATGGAAAAAACCAATGTTTGCAGAATACTTGATAAATTAAAAGCGGATTATACGCTTTATACATATGATACCTCACTTGTTGAAGGAATACTTATAGCTGATATTTTAGGCGAGCCGAGAGAAAGGGTTTTTAAAACTCTTGTTACTGTTTCGGGAACGGGCATTAATTATGTTTTTGTTATACCTGTAGAAAAGACGCTCGACTTAAAGAAGGCGGCGAAAGCCGTCGGAATGAAATCTATCTCGATGATAAAGCAAAAGGAGCTTTTGCCTTTAACGGGTTATATTCACGGCGGATGTTCTCCCATAGGCATGAAGAAGCATTTTGAAACAATCATAGATAAAACAGCTCAAGACTTTGATAAAATATATGTCAGCGCAGGTAAGGTCGGCTTTCAGATAAAAATACCGCCCGAGCAGCTTAAAAATGCCGCTCAGGCGAAATATGCAGATATAACTAATTAATTAAGCCAAAGTCTTCATCCATTTATCCAGCCATTTGCCGCGATTATATAAAAACTCTTTCATATAATTTACTTCTTCTGTAAAGCTTTCAAAATAATATGCATTGGGCCAAATGTATGTTTCTCCGTCGTATAATTCAGGCCAACGTGCCGCGTTCCTTTCGGCAGCATCGTAAATTTCGGTGTATGCGGCGTTAATTATGCTTTGCACATTTTCATCGGAGAGTACATTTTCGCGCAGCTCGTAATAGCGGTCGATAAGGCGGCTTCTGAACCACTCATCCTCCATGAGCCTGTCGAGCCATAAATAATCGTCGACGCCGTGTTTTTCTTTATCGAGGCAATAAAACCAGCGGTAATCAAACCATTCGTCACCGTAATTAACTATGCCGCAGGAAAGGTCCCAATCCCAAATTGCCGCATACGTGATTTTTTCGTCAACATCAAGTGTGAAGTAGCTTGAAAGTCGCACTCCGTCGACGTTTTTCATATATTCCGAAAGTAAAACGTAGTCGATATATGAGGTTACATCAAAATATTGCCGATATCCCGTTTCGGGGTCAGCAAAATTATTACTGAAAAGTACCTTTTCAAATTCCTCAATTTTGGAAGTAAGGTACTTTTTTTGTTCCTTTGAAGCATTTTCGGGCTGAGGATAAACAAGCTCATATTTATCGTAATCGGTTTTTAAGGTATTGGATGAATTCAGTTTTTCGCTTTTATCCTTAGCAAATATATAGCCGATTTTATCTTCGCTTGTGTTTTCGTCGCCCTTTGTGATACTAATGCGGTTGTTTCCCGATTTAACGCTTTCCATAAGAAGATAAACGCCCTGATAATCGCGACTTGTTATTTTTTCTTTGTTGTCGGTAATATAAACCTCAACGAATTTCACATCGGGAGTCCAACCGAAATTCAGACTTTCACCCAAAGTAAAAGCGAGATAATTATGCAAAAGAGTTTTATCGGCATAAGAGCCGTTCAAAACCCAGTCGTTTTCTGAATTCATACCCAAAAGAGAGAGGTTTGCATCATTTCCGTTATGGTCGCAAAGATGTACCTTGTATTGCTTTTTATCAAAGCCGGCAGAGGATTGACCTCGAATATTTACGGCACAATTTATTGAAAGGGAAGCACCGCCGTCTATAAGAGCAATTCCGTCGGAATTGGGTTCAAAGAGATAAAATATACCGTCAGTGGGAACGGCACTGTTTTCTGAAATTCGGCTGCTTTCGCTTTGTATAACAATGATGGGGAGCTGTGAATGATACTGCGCAGTAATAGTGAGTGTGTTGGATATTAAGTCGCCGTACTCTGCGTAAACCTCAAGAGTACCTTCGTTGACAGCAGTAATTTTTTCAGGCTGCTTTTTAATGCCGTTTACATAAAAAGAAACCTCATTTAAGTCTATTTCGTTCCCGTTTTTATCGAGACAGCGAAAGGTCGGAGTATCCTTTCCGTTGGGGGTTATATAAAAGGAATCGGTCATAAGCGTAATTTCTCTGCCTAAAAATGTGCACGAACAAAAGACGGAAAGCACCGTCATCACCACTATTATGAAGCTGTAAAGTCTGAGTGCTTTACGCATGATTTTTTCACCCTTTACCATTGTGCTATGTATATAATAACCTATTATAAGAATAATTGCAAGAAAAATGTCTACCGTGCTCACGGTAGACATTTTAATACTATATTGTATAGGATTTATTCAGCTTGCTTACCTTCGACTTCGATAAGCGCATCGCGGCGGGAGAGATTAATTCTGCCTTGATCGTCGATCTCGATAACCTTAACGAGTACCGTATCACCGACGGAAACAACATCCTCGACCTTGCCTACGCGCTTAACGTCAAGCTTGGAAACATGAACTAAGCCCTCCTTGCCGGGAGCGATCTCAACGAATGCGCCGAAGTTCATAAGACGGGTGACTCTGCCCTTGTAATATGAGCCGACCTCAGGATCCTTTGCGATAGTTTCAATGATTGCAAGAGCACGTCTGCCTTCATCAATATCGGTTGCCGCAATAAAGACTCTACCGTCTTCTTCAACATCAATCTTAACGTTACATTCAGCACAGATCTTCTGAATTACGCTACCACCCTTACCGATAACATCCTTGATCTTATCAACGTCAATAACTGTGGAAAGCATCTTAGGAGCATACTTGGAAAGCTCCTCTCTGGGGGCAGGAATAGCCTTGAGCATAACTTCGTCAATGATATATTCGCGAGCCTTGTGAGTCTTGCGGATAGCATCTTCAATAATTTCGGGAGTAAGACCGTCGATCTTTAAGTCCATCTGAATAGCGGTGA
>CAYRPK010000171.1:0-3577 GCA_964426175.1 uncultured Eubacteriales bacterium
AGATGACTATTGTAGCTAGAGAAATTTCTAAGAAAATTGAAGAAACTCTTGATTATCCCGGTCAGATTAAAGTCAATGTTATCCGCGAAAGCAGAGCAGTTGATTTTGCAAAATAATTTAGATTTAGAATTTACCCCTCGATAAACTCGAGGGGTAAATTTTTGCACAATTGAAACAATAAATTTCTTATTTGGTATAGTAAATTTGAAGATAATGTGGTATTATTGATATACATATAAGCAAAAGGAGAATTTCTCTATGAATATAGATGAGATGACTTTAGGTATATTTGCAGACGAACTTGCATCAAAAGCTGCAGTTCCCGGCGGTGGAGGCGCCTCTGCGCTTGTTGGCTCGCTTGGTGTTGCGCTTGGCAGTATGGTATGTAACCTGACCTTAGGTAAGAAAAAATACGCCGAGGTGGAGGGCGAGATAGCTGAAATATTAGAAGAGACAGAAGATTTACGGGGCCAGCTTTATTCGCAGATTGCACGTGACGCTGAGGTCTTCGAACCGTTATCAAAGGCATACGGCTTACCGTGCGCAACCGATGAAGAAAAAGAGGAAAAGGCAAAAATTATGGAAGAAGCCTTAAAGCTTGCTTGCAGTGTTCCTTTAGAAATAGCAGAGCTTTCCGTAAAAGCCATTAAGCTTCATGCACGACTTTTACCCATAGGCAGTAGGCTTGCAGTGAGTGATGTGGGTGTTGGTGTGACGCTTTGCCGCAGTGCTCTTCTCGGTGCGGTGCTGAATATTTATATTAATACGAAATCTATGGCAGACAGACAATATGCCGATGAGATTAATAAAAAAGCGAAGAACTTGACTGATGAAGGTACTAAGCTTGCAGATGAGGTCTATGCAGGTGTGGTAGCGATTATATCGTGAAAGGATTGAATGATAATGGCATTGGAGCTTAGAGGAAAACCCGTTGCCGACGGCATTAATGAGCGAATCGTGGCAAAAGCCGAGGCTCTTAAAGCAGAGGGTGTAACACCTACTCTTGCAATAGTAAGACTTGGCGAAAATCCTGATGATTTATCCTATGAACGCGGCGCGATAAAGCGTTGTGAGGGTGTAGGGATAACTGTTAAGAGCTTTGTTTTTGACAGAGATATTTCTCATATGGACTTTATGAATGAGTGGAGAAAAATTTGTGCTGACGGCGCAATTCACGGAATTCTTCTTTTTCGTCCGTTGCCGCCTCAGATAATTGAAGCACAGGTGAAAGCCGCATTTCCTCCGGAAAAGGATGTTGACTGTCTGCTTGATTACAATCTTGGCAGAATTTTTGTTGATGATGATAAAGTTGCTCCGCCGTGTACTGCACAAGCGGTTATGGAATTACTTGATTTTTATGATATTCCCGTTTCTGGCAAAAATGTGGTTGTAGTCGGTCGCAGTCTTGTTGTGGGTAAGCCGTTGGCCATGTTGCTTATGCGTCAGAATGCAACTGTTACGGTATGCCACAGTCGTACTCGTGATCTTCGCGAAGCATGTAAGAATGCAGACATTGTCATTGCTGCAATCGGAAGAGCAAAGATGCTTGATGCAAGCTATTTCTCTCCCTTTGCCACGGTAATTGATGTGGGAATTAATGTTGATGATAACGGTAATCTTTGCGGAGATGTAGATTTTGAATCAGTTAGCGAGGATGCGGCATTTATTACCCCTGTTCCGGGGGGAATAGGTACCGTAACGACCTCTGTGTTAGCCCAAAATGTGATTAATGCAGCATTAAAATAAAGAAAGGTTGTCCGAATAATGCTTAGACGGTTTGCAGCAGTTGCTTTATCAGCGGTAATGCTTATTCAGCTCTCCTCCTGTTTTTCAAGTGAGGAAAGTAAAAGCATCTATGTGACGGAGATTGTCAGCAAAAATAAAACTCTTATTTACGATATGGATGGAGACTCCTCAGATTATATTGAACTTTATAATTCGGGGTCTTCGGACGTTAACCTGAAGGGTTGGTTTTTATCCGATAAAGAAGATAAAGCAAAGAAGTACAGCTTTCCTGATGTGACGATTAAAGCCGGCGAGTACTTGGTGGTTTTCTGTTCGGGTAAGGATACCTTTGACGCGGAGACGGGCGAGGTACATACTAATTTTAAATTAGATGGTGACGGAGAGGTTGTTTCGCTTGTTTCAAATGAGGGTATACTTGTTTCTTTTGTTCAGTTTGGTGAGAGTCTGGGTGATGTGGGATATGGCTTAACCGACGATTTGGATGGAGAATATGTATGGTTTGAGCGAGGAACGCCCAATGCGAAAAACAGCGGTAATTACTACACTACGGTGGAAGAAATACCGGTTTACGGTGTGGAAACCGAAGCTTATGCCGAATAATCGAAAGGATGTTTTACTATGAAAAGAATAATTGCTATTGTGCTTTCCGGAGCTATGATGTTGTCAATGACTTCCTGTGCGGCTGTGGAGTTCGTTTCCGATGTGCTGGGCTTTACCAACGCTTATGAGGTTTACGAAACGGCAATGGATAAGTATAATTCTATGAAGTCAAATGATATAGAAATTAAAATTAATCTCATTACCGAGTCACTTAATACTGTTCAAACCGTTCCCACCACTATGCTTATGCAAACGGATAATGATTCTGAAAATCCTGTTTATTATATGTATTCTAGCAGTGAGCTTATGGGAAGCGAATCTTACCAGAGCTTTTATTACACTGAGGGCAGAATGTATGTCGATTATAACGGAACCAAATATTATACCGATATGGATGTAAGTGAGGCTCAGCAGGATGCCGCAGTAGGAGAAGAAAATTTGCTTGACTTTACTGCTGAAATGTTTGCAAATGTTCCTGTAAAGAGAGCTGACGGCTTGCGTGTTATTGAGATAAGCTTTTCAGGAGAAGCTATGCGTGACCAGCTAATCGAGCTTACGGGCATCGAAACAAGTGTTGATCTTGCTACCGATACCGATGCTATCGTTATTTCAACATCAAATGCGCTCTTTAAAATTAACAGTGAGGGATATCTTGTCAATTACGGATTGGAATTTACGCTTGACTATAAATATAATTGGACTAACTCCAATGGAGAAGAGCTTATTTCTGATGCAAAGCTGACCTTTGATATGCTTATGACGGTTCGCAATCCCGGTCAGAAGGTAGAAATTGATGTTCCTGACGATTTAGGCACATATGTAGAAGGCTTTAATTCTGAGTACGCTGATAAGTATGATATGACACAAATTACCGAGGATGAGTATACTGCTCTTGCGGCACTGCTGTTTGACGAAAATGATATACCGGTTGAGAATTTTGCCGAAATTATCGAACAGGAACGCGAAAATTACTCTGAAAATTTAATCAATTATATGCTCTATCTTAAGGATTTTTATGATTATTATTACGGCGATGTGGAAATTGAGGATACCGAGGATACAGCGAGCACAGAGGATACCGAGGACACTCAAACCACTGACGATGAAACTGATACTTCGGAGGAAGTGACAGATTAACAGAGATTTGTCACGCCAAATTCGATTTAAGTTATAATACTTTGACTACAGTTGACAAAAGGGATTAAATGTAGTAAAATAAATAAACATTTTC
>CAYRPK010000172.1:0-3571 GCA_964426175.1 uncultured Eubacteriales bacterium
CGTGACGGCAGGCTCTCTCTTAATCCTTTAAATCATCTTGACCCATTAGGAACACTTTGCCTCGTTATTTCGTCGTTTTCGGGAATTGGCTTCGGTTGGGCAAAACCTGTTATTGTAAATCCCTTTAATATGCGTGACAGAAGGGGCGGTATGGCACTTGTTGCTTTGGCAGGGCCGCTTTCAAACCTAATAATGGCTATTGTATTTACTGGACTTGCAAGAATAATCAGCTTTTTCGTCCCCGTTACCTACAGCTTAGCCAACGCTGCCGATGTGGGTATTCTTTCGATCATCGGTTATGTCTGTATAATGGTAGCACAAATCAATGTGGCTTTGGGACTTTTTAATCTTATACCCATTCCACCTCTTGACGGCTCAAAAATACTCTTCTATTTTCTGCCTAAAAAAGTAGAGCTTTTCTTTGACAGATATGCCTACTTTATGCCCATTGTGCTTATAGTGCTTATCAACTTTACTTTTGTGGGCGATCTGCTTTCGCTTGCGGTATATTTTGTATTTAACGGTATGCTGACACTGTTTGGATTTTAGTACAGAAATATTATATAAAGGGGGGTGGCGGACATTACGGATATGTTTACGGAAACCGTTACCGAAAATAAACAGCTGACATTTACTTTGGATAATTTTGAAGGTCCCCTTGACCTGCTATTGCATCTCATAAGGGAAAATAAGCTGGATATTTTAGAGATACATATTGCGGAGCTTCTTGACCAATATATGGGTTATCTTGATAAGGTGCGTGAAAATGACCTTGAAATTGCTGTTGAGTTTGTTGAAATGGCGTCAAGGCTTGTCAGAATTAAAACTAATATGATGTTGCCGCGCCCTGAGGAAGAGGATGAAACCTTAAAGGGCTTGACCGTTGACCTTATTGAATATTCGCTGTGTAAGGAGCTTGCCGAACGGTTAAAGGAACGCGGAGTTGGCTTTGAAAGACATGTAAGAAACCCGAGCACTGTGGACTTTGACAGTACATATCTTCTTTGTCATGAGCCTAATGAGCTTGCAAATGCATATTTTTCGGCTACGCGACGCGGTAAAAGAAAAGAAAAACCGACAGCAGAGTCATTTGAGGCTATAGTACACCGCCGCTTTGTTTCTGTGGAATCAAGAGCTATATATATGCTTAAGCGACTTGTTAAAACGGGAGAACTTAAGCTTTCTCGCCTTTACCGCGATGCAGAGGACAGAAGTGAGCTTGTTGCAACCTTTCTTGCCGTTTTGGAGCTTATCAAGACAAAGCGTATAGGCTTGGAGGATGATAACGACAGCGCCGTACTTTTAACAGCGGGTAAGCATTCGGCAAAAAAGGCAGAGGAAATATCGAAAGGAATTATAATTAACAATGGAAGCAACTGAACTTAAAATGGCTATAGAGGCGGTTTTGTTTGCATACGGCGAGCCCATGCCTGCAACAAAGCTTGCTGAAATACTGGAAGAAGACCGCAGCGCGGTACGCCGCGCCATAGATGCGATGGAATATGATTTTGAACTGCGAGGCTTAAAGCTCATATGGCTTGAGGATTGCGTTCAGCTTTGCACAGATGAAAAATTTGATAAATATATACGTGCTGCCCTTGATACAAGAAGAAATACTCCTCTTTCTCAAGCGGCAATGGAGGTCCTTGCAATTGCGGCATATCATCAGCCTGTTACGAAAGGATATATTGAACAAGTCAGAGGTGTAGATTGCGGCGCGGTTGTCAATAATCTTGTTGAGAAAGACCTCTTGTGCGAGTGCGGAAGACTTGATTTACCGGGTCGTCCCATACTTTATAAAACGACTAAGAACTTTTTGCGCTGCTTTGATTTATCTTCTATTGACGATTTACCGCAGGTTTTCGGTGAGGAAAGCGATGTGTCGGCAATGCAAGATATGCAGATGCTTTTTGAGGAAGAGTAAAGGCGGTAGATATGCTTGAAGGCATTTCTTATAGTTTGCGCTGTATTACTCGCAATATTTGTCCTGCTTTGCACAAATATCGTTTTTAAAATATCAATAGGCGAGGACGGTATTTATAAGCATAAAATAAGATGGCTGTTCATATCGCTTCATTCAATGCCTGAGGCAAAGAAGAGCAGGAAATTCAGCGAAAAAAGTAATACTACGCCAAAAAAGAAAAAGGAAATACAAAAGAAGAATAAGCCAAAATTTAAATTAGCCGGTATTAATGAGATTAAAAACTTCATAAATAATCTTGTTACTTTTTTACAAGAAGTTTTCGGTGGACTTATAGGTACTATCAGAGTAAAAAAACTTCATTTAAAAATTGCCGTTGCAGGGGAGGATAGCGCAGAAACCGCTGTGCAATACGGTAGGCTTTCTGCTGTATGCTCAAATACATTATACAGGCTTGAAAACAGTATAAGCCTTAAAGATACTTTTGTTTATGTTGAGCCTGATTTTTTTTCCGCAAAAACAAAAATATATCTTGACGCTAAAATCAAAATACGGATAATTTCTGTATTAGCGGTATTATTTAAAAATCTATTTAAAGGATTAAGCATATACGAGCAGGCTATGCAAATATTTTTTGTGAATGAGTCTGCCGATACAGAGAAAGGAAAGGATACAAAATGAGTGAGCATGCAATAAACAGTGCATTTACCGAGGTGCTTAAAAATGTCAAAGAGGTTGCTGATGCGAATACTATAATAGGCGAAGCCATTGAAGTCGGAGATGGCACTAAAATTATACCTGTTTCAAAGGTTATATTCGGCTTTGCGTCAGGCGGTACGGATTTTGATTCTAAAAGAAACAGAGGACAGGCTCATTTCGGCGGAGGAAGCGGCTCTGGAGTGACTGTTCAGCCTGTTTGCTTCCTTGTTGTTAAAAACGGAAATGTCAGCGTTCTTGATATTGCTCAGAATATCACCGCGGTGGAACGTACTATCTCGGCTGTTCCTGATGTGGTGCAAAAGCTTGTTGACATGTTTTCAAAGAAAGAAAAAGATACTGAAGCGGCAGAAGAATTGACTGTAGAGGAATAATAGCTTTTTTTAAGAATAAACATTATAACAGCTTAAGAAAAGGACTGTTATAATGAAAAAAGTAATTTCAATGCTTCTTACGGTGGCACTGATTTTAAGTATGATACCTGTTTCACTTGCCGATAATGAAGCGCCTTTTGAGCTTTACGCAAAGGCATATATTGCAATTGAGCCTGATACGGGCGCAGTTATCTGCTCGAAAAATGCAGATACTCGTTTGCCCATGGCATCAACCACTAAAATTATGACCTGTATTTTGGCTTGCGAAAGCGGTTTGCTGGAAGAAAGGGTCACTGTAAAAGCTGAGAATATTATGGTTGAAGGCAGTTCGTTGGGTCTTCGCGAGGGTGATGTGCTGACGCTGCGCGATATTTTGCGTGGGCTTATGATGGTATCAGGCAACGATGCTGCCCTTGTTACGGCAGACTTTGTCGGCGGAAGTGTTGATGCCTTTGTGGATATGATGAACGACAAGGCTACGGAATTGGGACTTACGGATACACATTTTGTTAATACTCACGGACTTTATGACGATGATCATTACACAACAGCACATGAG
>CAYRPK010000173.1:0-3568 GCA_964426175.1 uncultured Eubacteriales bacterium
TTAGCAGTTGATGTTAATTAATACATTATTGCCTTTTCAAAAAAATATACTCTTTCATCAGATGAAGCCGCGAGCTTAAATGATGTTGACTGCATCCTAGTTTTGTGTTGCGGCATATTGTAAAATAATCCCTCTCCTCTTTTGGAGGACAGGCTCTTAAGAGGTATCGAGCTTTATAAAATGGGAGTTTCAGACAGGCTCTTAATGAGTGGTGACCACGGCGAAAAGGATTATGACGAGGTTAACGTCATGCGTACCTATGCAGAAGAGGACGGTATTCCCACAGAGCATATCTTCATGGACCATGCAGGCTTTTCCACTTATGAAAGCATGTATCGCGCACGGGATATATTCTGTGCCAAAAAAATCGTTATTGTTACTCAGGGCTATCACCTGAGCCGTGCTGTATATATAGCGCGCTCTTTGGGCTTGGAGGCTTACGGAGTTGCAAGTGATTATCAAACTTTCGCAGGGCAAAAGATACGCGATATAAGAGAAGTTTTAGCAAGAGAAAAGGATTTTCTCTATACTATTTTTAAACCCAAGCCCACATATTTAGGCGAACAGATACCCTTAAGCGGCAGCGGTATTGCTACCGCAGGATAACAGCCTTGAAAGGAAGTATATATTATGCAAAAGCTTATAGCAAGTGATTTTGACGGAACTATAAACTGCGGCGGTGACTCAATTCCCATGAACGCACTCGCCGTTAAGCGTTGGCGAGAGGCAGGACATCTTTTCGGTATAGTTACGGGAAGAAGCACTAAAATTCAAAACGAATTAAAGGAACGCGACTTCCCCTTTGATTTTGTTTTGGCAAATAACGGTACGACCTGCATTAAAGATGGAAAGCTCGAATATTGTGAGACGAATGATATTTCTCTCGTTCCTGAGATTATAGATTTCGTATCCAAAAACGGTGCAGGATATTTCGGCCTCATTGGTCTTGATTATGATATCGGCTTTAATGTTTCCGATATCCCTGCCGATATTACAGAGCATGAGCCTTTTACTCAGGTTTCGGTCATATGCGGCAGTACCGAAGACGCGGTTAGAATTTCCGCGCTGATAAATGAGCATTTTAACAAGCTTCCCTAACGGTCAGTTTATTGACATAGTAAAATACGGCATTTCAAAGGCAGAGGGCATCCGCCGCATTGCTGCGCTTTACGGCATTGATTATGAAAATACATATTCTGTCGGTGATAATTATAACGATATCGTTATGCTTGACGCATTCAAAAGCTATACAGTCGAGGGTGCGGTCGAGGAAGCAAAAAAGCACGCCAGCTGTGGTGTAAAGCCGTCAGTTGCGGATATGATAGATGAACTGCTCTCAGAATAGAAAGGTGATTTAAAATGAAAAAACCTAATCTTGTTTATGTTTACGCCGACCAACTGAGGTATTTCTCCTGCGGCTATTCAGGAGATGCCAAGGCTATCACGCCAAATATAGACAGACTAGCCGAGAATTCCTGCAATCTTTTTAACGCCGTCTCGGGGCATCCCGTTTGTGCTCCATACCGCGCAAGCCTTTTCACGGGCAAATATACGACAAGCACGGGTATGGTAATTAACGAAATCCGTCTTAACCCAAATCACCGCTCCTTTGCGCATGAGCTTAATGATGGCGGCTATGAAACGGCATATATCGGCAAGTGGCACATGTACGCAAATGAGCTCGGCAATCACCTTGATCCGAAAAATTCCTTCGTTCCCAAGGGTGAGCACCGTTTGGGCTTTGACGGCTTATTCGCGCATTACGGCTTCCATCATGAATATTACCGCGATTCAGCATATTATCATCTTGATACTCCCGAAAAGATATTCCATGAGGGTTACGAACCCGATGCTATAACCGATTTTGCCATTGAGCATATGAAGGATATGGCGGAGGGAGATAAGCCCTTTGCAATGTTTTTATCTATCGGCACTCCTCATGACCCGTGGAATGAAAGCAACGTACCTAAGGAAAATTACGATAAATTCAGAGACGTAGAGTTTAAGTGGCCGGAAAATTATAAGCCGGAAAATGACCCTCACGCAGACGGATGGGCAATTTTATTTGATTGGGAACGTCCCGATCTTCCCAATTGGATGCGCGCATATTATGCCATGGTCAATAATCTTGACGAAAATATCGGCAAGCTTATGAAGGCGGTTGACGACCTCGGCATTGCAGATGATACTATTTTTGTATTCACTTCTGACCACGGTGAGCTCTTCGGTGCTCACGGCAGACGTGCTAAAAACATCTTCTATGAAGAAGCAGTCCGTGTTCCCTTCCTTATCCGTTGGGGCAAGAATATTCCGCACGGTAAGAACAGCGTTTGCCTTAATACCGTTGATATTATGCCGACGCTTCTTTCCATGATGGGGCTTTCCTATTCTGATGAGGTTGAGGGCAAGGATCTCTCTGACTCAATTTTGGGCAAGGATAACGCTTACCGTCCCGACGGTGCTTTAATGATGGGAACGGGTGCTACTGCCGACTGGACCGAAGGCTTTGAATGGCGCGGCTATCGCACTGAGCAGTACACCTATGCAATTTATCTTAAGGACGGCGAAAAGCATTTATATGATAATATCGCTGATCCTCTACAGATGAAAAACCTTGCAAAGGACAAAGCCTTTACAGATATCTTAGCAGATATGGAAGCTAAAATGAAGGCTGAAATGGAGCGCGTTAACGATAAATTCCATACCACAGGCTATTATAAAGAAAATTGGGTAAAGGATAGAATAATCCTTAAAACAAAAGCTGATTGATTTTGTGATAAATACGATTATAGCATCACAAAAGCCATCCTGCGGTAGGATGGCTTTTGCTTTATTTTTGCTATATTTATTATACCATAAAACAGCATAAAATACAAGGCTTGTATCTTGTATATATTCAGTATATCATTATAATAGTTCTTATTAGGAGAGGTTTTGTATTGGGAAGATATTGTTCAATTGAAAGACTTTGTTTCCGAAATAACATCAAGGTATTATCCGCATGACCCACAGTCATTTTACAAAGAAAAAGAAAAATTTTACTCTAAGACCATTCCCAATAAAAAGGAATTTTGCAGACGTATGGAGTACTACATACGTACCGGTAACCCTAAGTGGGTTTCGGGAAGAAACGAGTTGAGCGACGATATTTCTCTTGCAGATTTGAAAAAAGCAATACGGGTCAGTTCTAAAATTGAAAACGGTCAGTCAAAAGCCTCTACCGCCGAAAGAATTATAAATACAGATGTAGCCTTTTGGGATATATATTCCGATAATATTCTGTATTCTCTGCATAACACAGTCTTAGAACTAACAATAGGTGCAGGACTCGGAACGACCGCTGTTATGAGGAAAATGAAAGATTCCGATTTATATGTCGGCGTGGATATAGACTTTATCTGTGCTAAAAATGCTGACTCTATTGCAAAGCATTTTAATGTTAACGGATTAGGTATTGCTACATCACTATGGAATTTGCCTTTTGATGATGGAATTTTTACATAAGAACTTTTTCAAACGCCGCAAAAAGGCACATACATATCACGTATAATTAAACCATCTCGAAAGG
>CAYRPK010000174.1:0-3562 GCA_964426175.1 uncultured Eubacteriales bacterium
GATAGCTTAGAACCGTTCTTTATGTCAAAAACAGGCTGCATTTTTGCAATTTCGGTATAATCATCAAGCCCCACAGGGATATTCACACTGATTTCCTGACCGAGATTGTAGACACTCATGGTTTCTTCCATGGAAAATGTAACTTTTACTCCTAAGTAAGTACCGGTACAGGTGAAGTTGGTTTTAGAGCTTATCATGTAGCCGTCATTGTTAATTTTTACTTCTGCAGAGCAGGAGTACATTTCGATACATCCGTCGGGAAGATCAACCAATGAAGCGTAATTGCTGATATATTTTTTGTTATAGCCGGAAAACTTTACTGTTGTGATACCGTCGGCTTCCTCAAGAGAAACAGTTTCATAGGCATCATCAGGAGTGGGCTCGGCAGTAACGATATAACCAAGGAACTCATCGTAGCTACCCTTAGCTTTATATGTTCCATCCGTGGAAGAATAGTAAATTATTTCATCTGAAAAATAATAGTTTGAGGTAGTTGAAATACCTGCATCGGTAGCTGTCACCGTAGCAGTGGCTTTTTCTTTGCCCGATTGTTTAAAGCGGAATACCGCATCGGTCGAACCCGTTTCGGTAGTGTCCTCTTCAGGTGTTTCCTCGCCCATCAAAGAGTCATCAGCTTCAGGTGCCTCATAATTATAATCAAGAATTAAGGTTCCTTCTAAATCAAGGTTATCGAGAGCAAAAAGCTTTTCTGTTGCGGCGTCAACGACTTCAATCGGGTCGGGTGGGGCAACGGATACGACATCCGACGAAGCTTCTAAAACCGAACTTGTATCCTCAGCAGCTTCATTGCAAGATACAAAAGCAAAAAGTAAGCATGTTGCTAAAAGCACAGAGATAAAACGGCGAAAATTCATTTAAATTCAACGTCCTTTCGACTAATTATGATACATAATATTAACACAATTTGAATTGGTTGTCAATGAGAACGTATTAAAGATTGCAATTTATTCAGTAATATGGTAAACTATTCTCATATAGCAAATTTTGAAAGGAATTAAAGATTATGAGTAATATAACAGTAGCATCCTTCGGTAAGGTTTCAAACGGAGAAGCCTTACTTTATACCATTACCAATTCTTCGGGTGCATATGTCACATTAACAAATCAGGGCGGATGCATCGTAGGGATAAATGTGCCGGATAAAAACGGAGTTTTAAGTGATGTTGCATTAGGCTATGATACGGGTGCAGATTATGAGGTTCCCGACCGCTATATCGCCGCACTTATCGGCAGAAACAGCAACCGCATTGAAAATAGCGAATTTACGCTTAACGGCAAGACCTATAAGCTTTATGCCAACAACGGCAGGAATAATCTCCACGGCGGTAAAATTGGCTTTAATAAAAAGCTGTGGAATTCAAGCATTGAGGACGACAGCGTTGTTATGAAGCTTTTCAGCCCCGACGGCGAAGAAGGCTTCCCGGGTAACCTTGAGGTCACGGTTAAATATACCTTTGATGATAACAACGCCTTGACTATTGATTATTATGCAACTTGCGATGAGGATACCGTGTGCAATCTTACAAATCACTGCTATTTTAATCTTGCAGGGCATAATTCCGGTGATATCCTGTCCCACAAGCTTAAGATTAATGCGAAAAATTATACCGAAGCAAACGATGAGCTTTTACCTACAGGCGTTATCGCTCCCGTTGTTGGCACTCCCTTTGATTTTCTCGATTATCACGAAATTGGCGAGAGGATAGAGGAGAAGCATATTCAACTTATAAACGGCTTAGGCTACGACCATAACTTCTGCTGTGACGGCGAGGGACTTCGTCTTATTGCTGAGCTTTGGGAGGAAAAAAGCGGCAGACATATGGAAATGTATACAGATACTCCGGGCGTTCAGCTTTATACGGGAAATTTTATGAATGATACTGAGCCTCAGGGTAAAGGCGGCGCGCTTTACAGTAGGAGAAACGGCGTCTGTCTTGAAGCTCAGGTATATCCGAATGCCTTAAGACATCCTCATTTCCCGACACCTGTGCTTAAAAAGGGTGAAACCTACCGTCAAACGACTGTATATAAGTTTCAGGTAAAATAAATCACACAACATATAAGAATTCATATACTGTATTGGAAGGCCAAATATCTTAAGCATAATTTACTAACATGAAAGGACGATCTACAAATGGCTGAATTTACCAATCAGGCTACCCTTACCTTTAACGGTATGACTGTGAATTCTAATATTGTCACGGGAGAGATAATTAATACTCTTTCCGTCACCAAAACACCCATAAACGACGACTACGGAACGGGTGATAGAATAACCTATGCAATTAGTATCGTAAACAGCGGTAATACGGCGCTTACCAATCTTACCGTGTATGATAATCTCGGTGCATATGAGTTTACTCCGGTGGGAGAAACAGAATCTATTACTCTTTATCCTCTGACCTATATCGAGGGTTCTGCTGTTTATTTCATAAACGGTATCTTGCAACCGGCACCTGCGGTTATGGAAGATAACGGTATTATTATCACAGGCATTGATGTTCCGGCAAACGGCTCTGCTATGATTATATACCAGACGGTAGCAAATGAATTTGCACCGATAGGCACCGATAGCGAGATTACAAATACAGGTATAGTCACGGGTGAGAGCCTTGCAAATCCTGTAACTTTTACAGCAACAATTGAATCTGCAGATGAAGCAATTCTTTCTATAATCAAGAGCTTAAATCCCCAGCAGGTTCCCGAAAACGGACAGTTGACCTACACCTTTGATATTTCAAACAACGGCAATACCGCAGCTGATGAGGATGCGCAGGTTCAGGTCACCGATAACTTTGATCCAATATTAAATAATATCAGAGTATATTTAAACGGCATGCTCCTTCCTGCAACTGCTTATTCCTACAATGAAGAAACAGGCCTCTTTATGACAGATGCAGGCGTTATTACAGTTCCAGCCGCAACAACTACGGTAAATCCCGTAACGGGCGCAGTAAGTGTAACCCCGGGGGTAACGACTCTTGAAGTTGTAGGCACTATATAAGACTTTACAGTAATAAAAAATGTCCCGAAATAATAAGGTTCGGGACATTTTTTATATATTAGGATTATTACTTAAAGTACTTAACGCCGGACTCAAATATCTTCTGATCGAAGTTGCCTTCGACATTCTTATAAGTACCGCCCGAAAAACGTTCACTGTGTGCCATCTTGCCGAGAACGCGTCCGTCGGGGGAGGTGATACCCTCAATAGCAAGCATAGATGCGTTGGGATTATGGTCTATATCCATGGTGGAAACGCCGTTTAAGTCAACATACTGCGTTGCAATCTGACCGTTCTTGATAAGAGCTTCAAGAACATCATCATTTGCAACAAAGCGACCTTCACCGTGGGAAATCGCAACGGTGTGAATATCGTCAACATTAACACCTGCAAACCAAGGCGATTTATCGGAAGCGATACGTGTACGAATGAGCTTGGACTGGTGACGTCCGATTGCGTTATAGGTAAGTGTGGGACAATTTGCATCCATATCTACTATCTCGCCGAAGGGAACAAGACCTAATTTAACGAGTGCCT
>CAYRPK010000175.1:0-3550 GCA_964426175.1 uncultured Eubacteriales bacterium
AATACGGCGTTTACTACTGTTCTTATACCGTATATTATATTGCAAACGGTATCCATGATATTATTCAATCTTGTTTTCGGTAAACCTATAACATGGGATTTATTTATGCCTTACTTCCAATTATGGTATTTGCTTAGCCTTTTTATATGGAATTTGACATTAAAAGATGTCACGCGTATAAAAGGCTCATTTGTAATTATGTTTATTGCCTCGCTTTTAGTCGGCGTTGTACTGAATTATTCCGTATTTACCTTTGATTCAAGTATGGATGGATATATGTCACTTTTCCATACTATCGCTTTCTACCCCTATCTGCTGATTGGTTACTATCTTAAGCCGGAGCATATAAATAAAATAAGGAATATGAGCATAGTTAAAAGCATAGGTGTGGTTGTCGCATATTTAGCAATCAGTATCTTGTTTTTTGTATTGGTAATAAAAGATGTAAATCTTCCGGATTTTAGCACACTTCTTCTAAAGGGTGACAGCGATTATATCGACTATCTTTTACAAAGAAATGCAGACGGCACATACAGCGGTATTAATTCATATTCTACTATTGCAATAGTAGGAATTGTTTATAGGCTTGTACAGTATGTCACTGTAATCCTTTTAGGAATGATTGCACTCCGCTTTTTTCCAAAGAAAAAGATACCATTCTTAACACGGCTTGGTGCAGCGTCACTTACTGTTTATTGCCTGCACACGTTTATTGCTATTCCTCTCGGCACGATATTGCCTATGGGTAATTTATGGATATATATCCTTTGTGTTGCAGTTTCTGCATTTGCAACTTCGTGGGTGCTTTCACTCAATGCCATAAACAAGAGATATACAAAGTTTATCCTGTTTGTCAGTGATAAATTAATGAAAAAACCCGAAAAGAAGAAGAAATAAAACTAAAAGCGGCGGTTTTCGCCGCTTTTTGCTTGGTATATGGAAACAACGATTGTAACCCGAGTGATTTTCCATTAAAATTAGTGTAGAGCATGTTTGGTTCTCCGTTCATGGTTTTCGTCAATTCCATTTTAACGGATTTTCCCAAATATGCTCTATTTTTTGAATTTTTATTGCTTTTCCTTCGTAGACTTTGTGTAAGTATACAAAAAAACAGATATTATTATAAATCGACAATATTCTACAAAATACCCATTGACAACGTATGTTATAATATAATATAATTAAACGTAAAAACGTCAAATGTTTTTTAAAAGGTCGTTAAAATTGTTAAAAAAATTAAGAAGGTGTGCGAAAATGAATCAAAATAGCAAAGGAAAAATCAAGTATGAAGAAATTCAGTCGGTAAAGAGCTTTTTGGATTTCTGCTGTAAACGTCACGGAGAAAACTATTTTTTTAAGAAGTCGGTTGATGATGGATTTGTTGACATAACCTACAACCAATTCCGCCTTGACTGTTGCCGCTTGGCTGCAGGACTTCTTAAAAACGGCATTACCTATAAGCATGTCGGAATTATAAGCGAAAATGCATATGAATACTTTGTTTGCTATTTTGGTACCATCATGGCAGGCAATGCTTTTGTTCCTGTTAATCAGGATATTGAGGAGGATAAGCGTAATGCTTTACTAAGATTTGCTGATGTTGATGCTATGTTTATTACTGAAAGATATGACAGCTACAGAGAAGGTATTTCTGAAAACTGTCCGACTATCAAGACTGTTATTTCTCTCAATGCTCCCAGAGAGGGTGAGCTGTCATACGAAGGACTTATCACTTCCGTTACCGAGGAAGAAGCTCTTTCGACGGAATTTAAGGATAGTATCCACGACGATAAGACGGCAATACTTTTGTTTACCTCCGGCACTTCCGGCGGTATTCCTAAGGCAGTTGAGCTTACAGCCAAGAATATTCTTGCAAGCGCTATGTACGGAACGAATGATCTTTATGATGAGTTTAATAAGCTTTATCTTGTTCCTCTGCCCCTTCATCACTTAGCAGCACTTAATTTTATCATCTATGTCCTTATGCCCGTCGGTAAAGAGATGGCACTTTCGGTAGAAGTCAAGGAAATATTTAAGGATCTTTTAGTTTATAAGCCTGATTATCTTATGATAGTTCCCGCTTTGGGCGAAATGCTTCTCAAGCTTCTTGAGTCTGAAGTAGACAGACTCGGTAAGCGTGAGGAATTTGAGAAGTATAATAAAGAAGCCGATGAAGCAGAGATTTCTTTCTATGAAAGAAGAGAGTACGGCAAGCAGTTTAAGAAAAATGTCGGCGGTAACCTGGTTTCACTGACATTTCTCGGGGCAAAATCCTCCGAAAACATGAAGAAAGCATTTGGCCATTTCGGCATGAAGGTCAGAGACGGCTATGGAATGACGGAATGTTCGCCGATGATTTCGGCTGAATTAGCAGAATACCGTTTAGGCTCTGTCGGTCAGGTCTGCCCCTTTAATGAAGTAAAAATAATCGACGGTGTAGCTTGGGTCAAGGGTGATAACGTCATGAAGGGTTATTATAAAAATCCCGAAGGAACAAAGCAGATATTCAATGAAGACGGCTTTCTCTGCACCGGTAACCTTGCAGAATTAGACGATGACGGATTTCTCTACATACTCGGAAGAGCAAAAAATGATATTGCTCTTGCAAACGGCGAAAATATCGTTCCCGAAGAGATAGAGGCGTTACTTCTTAAATCAGAATTCATCAGCGAAGCTTTGATCGTTCCCGATGAAAAGAACAAGAATACCGTTGTCGGAGCTCTTGTTTATCCAAATGCAGATGTTGTTAAAAAAGACGGCCGCGATGCTGAAACGATTATTTCGGAAGTTGTAACTACTATCAATAAGTCACTTCCAATAGCTCAGAAGATAGCACGCTTCCGCATTATGGATAAACCCTTTGAGAAGAATTCAATGATGAAGATACTTCGATTTAAGTATCCGCATATAGATGCGTAATTTGACGAAATATCTATCAGATAATACAGATATCTTTTTCATTAACCGCCCCGATGATCATGCCGACTTTATGTGCGGTACCACTCTTTGTCACGGTGACGGGATATTACTAAAAGGATGTTGATTCTTGCAGCAAAAACGGGCTATATTCGGGAGAAAATGGCAAACCATTTTTTATCTCGATCAAAGTCCTGAAAAATTTCTTATCCTGTAGCTTGGCGTAAATTTTTTCTTTCATATGTGCTCTCTCCAAAATCAAACATTATAATAATTATATCATTTTTTACTTTTTAGTATAAATTTATGAAGTAAAAGCCATCTTTTGGTTGCAACAATGCAAAAAAAGGTGTATACTAATTATATCCGCACATTAAACTTGAAAGGTGATTTTTACTATGCAAGAAAAGAAAACATTTTACATCACAACTCCCATTTATTATCCGTCGGATAAGCTTCATATAGGCCATGCCTATACTACCGTTGCTGCCGATGCTATGGCGAGATATAAGCGAATGTGCGGCTATGACGTTATGTTTTTAACGGGTACCGATGAGCACGGTCAGAAGATCGAGCGTATTGCCGAGGGGAAGGGTGTAACGCCTAAAGAATATGTCGATGAGATAGTCGCCGG